>CAYXKQ010000047.1:6065-11129 GCA_964465715.1 uncultured Chloroflexota bacterium | reverse complement strand
CGAGCGCAGCGATTTCTGGGTCACCGCACGGACGTCATGTCCATCGACCAACACGGCCCCGGAATTGACGTCGTAGAACCGGTACAGCAGATTGATGATGGTCGTTTTGCCGGCCCCGGTGGCCCCAACCAGAGCGTAGGTCTGGCCCGGTTCGATCGCAAACGAGACATCGCGCAGCACCGGTTGATCGGGCAGGTATTCAAATTCCACGTGATCGAATTCGATCCGGCCCTCGATTGGCGGCATCGGCCCGGCCGAGGGGTCGTCCCGGACCTGCTCCGGGGTCTCGATGATCCCGAAGATACGCTCGGCCGAGGCCATCGCCGATTGCAGCAGGTCGTAGCGGACCCCGATTTCCTGGATGGGTCCGAAGAGCCGCTGCACGTAGAGCAGGAACGTGACCACCACGCCCAGCTGCAGTCCGGCGTCGCCCAGCACCAGCGATCCGCCGTACAGCAGCACCGCGGCGATAGCCACCGCCGCCAACAGGTCGGTGACCAGAATTATCGAAACGCCGATTAGGCGGGCGCGACGGTGCGCGTTGAGCGTCCGCTGGGTCACCTGGTTGAAGAGGCGTTCGTTTTCGCGCTCGCGGGTAAAGGTCTGGGTGGTGCGGATGCCGAGGATGCTCTCGGACAGATTGGCATTGGTTTCCGATAGCAACGCCCGCACCCAGCGGTAGGCCCGCGCCGCGTGAACGCGGAAAATCCCGGCGAATAGGGCCAGGAGGGGCATGACCGCAAATGAGATCAGCGCCAGCTGCCAGGACAGCGTGAGCATGATGATGAAAATCCCAACGATCATGACCAGGTCGACTACCGTCCAGACCAGTCCCTCGGTCATTACCTCGTTGAGGGTGTACACGTCGCCCAGGAACCGCGACAGGATCGATCCGGAGTTGGTGCGGTCGAAAAACCCCAGGTTAAGGCGCTGAATCTTGCGGAACAGCTCCATCCGGATGTCGAACATCATGCCCTGGCCGATATTGCCGGTGACCCAGACCATCGTCCCGGCGGCGCCGGACGCAGTCAGCGAGAGGACGAGGTAGGTGATCGACATCATCGCCAGCAGCGTGACGTCGCCGTCGGCGATTCCCTGGTCGATCGCGACCCCGATGACGATGGGCTGGAGCATGCTGGCGAAGGTGATCACCAGGGCGAGGGCGCCGGCGTAGGCGACCCGGCGGGGTCGGGCCATCGTGTAGGCGAACATGCGCCGGAAGAGACCAAGGTTGAATGGCGCCCTGGCGCGTTCGATGTCGTGTCGGTAGTGGATCACGTGGCAACCTCGGCGGGTGGAGATTGCAGGCGGTAAATCTCGGCGTACAGCCCCCCGCCCTCCAGGAGTTCGCGGTGGGTGCCGCGGGCGGTGATCTGACCGTTCTCCAGCACCAGGATCTGGTCGGCCGCGCTGACCGAGGAGACCCGCTGCGAGACCAGCAGGGCGGTGCGCCCGGCGAGCTGCTGGTCGATGCTCAGCTGGATGAGGCGTTCGGTCTCGGTATCGACCGATGAGGTCGAATCATCCATGACCAGGATCGGGGCGTCCATGACCAGCGCCCGGGCGATTGTGACCCGCTGGCGCTGTCCGCCGGACAACCCAACGCCGCGTTCACCGACCACCGTCTCGTAGCGACCGGGCAGGGTGTTGATGAAGCGCCCGGCCTGGGCGCTGTCGGCGGCGACCTCGATCCGCTCGGTTTCCGATTCGGGCCTGGCGAAACTGATGTTCTTGGACACGGTGTTGGTGAACAGGTAGGGGTCCTGGGGGACCGCGGAAATTTGCCAGCGCAACTCCTTGGCGCCAAATTCGTCGATCGGGCGCCCGCCGATCAGGATGCGGCCGCGGTCGGGCCGGTAATGGCGGAGCAGCAGATTGAGCAGGGACGTCTTGCCGGAGCCGGTCGGTCCGATGATCCCGACTGTGGATCCGACCGGAGCGACGAAGGAAACCCCGCGCAGAATCCAGTCGGCGCCGCTGCTGTAGCGGAACCAGACATCGTCGAAAACCACCTCCAGACCGTGCGGGGCGCGATCGGGGGGCGGCAGCTCCAGAGGTTCCGGGGGGCTGTAATCGATGATTTCGAACACCCGGTCGGTTGCGACTATCCCGTTGATGAGGCGTTGCACGAACGCCCCCATCATGCGGGTCGGCTGAATCAGCGCGCCCATGTAGATGTTGAAGGAGACCACGTCGCCGATAAGGGCCTCACCGGAGGAGACCAGCGAAAACCCGTACCAGATCAGGACCACCGTCCCGATTGAAGACATGAAGAACAGCGCCGGCAGGAAGATCGAAAAGCTGCGGATCGCGCGCAGGATCGCGCGCACCATTTCATGGACCTCGTCCTCGAAGCGCCGGGTCTCGCGGTCCTCCTGGGCGAATGCTTTCACGACCCGGATGCCGTTGAGGACCTCGGTGAGCACGTCGGTCAGGACCGAGCGCTGCCGCATTACCGCGCGCCACTGGGTCCTGAAAATCCGTCCGAAGTAGAGCGTCCAGAAGACCATGATCGGGACCATCGCCATCGTTGCCAGCGCCAACTTGAAGTTCGTGGTTAGCATCAGGGTCGCGAAAAACGCGTACTTGCCGACCGCCTCCGTCAGCAGCAGGAAACTCATCGTTCCACCCTGGCTGGCCGATTGGACGTCGGAGATTCCGCGGGTGATCAGGTCGCCGGAGTTGTTGCGGTCGAAGTAGGTGAAAGACATCCGGTTCAACGCCGCAAAGTACAGGTTCCGAAGATCGCGCCCGACCAGCTGGGCGCCGTAGTGATTGCAGAAGCCGAATACCGCCCCGAACAGCCCCCGCAGCAGCCAGAGCCCGGCCGCCAAAACCGCGAAACCGGCCAGGACGGCGGTGTCGCCGGCTGCGATGCCGCCGTCGATGGCCCTGGCGATGGCCCGAGGCGCCAACCCTTCGGCAGCGATCGTGAGAATCAATCCAACTGCCGCCGATGCCCAGACTAAGCGGTGGCGCATGGCAAGACCGAAGAGTCGCGAGATTGATTTCAGGGTTTTGCTGGCTCCGGGCGCGGCGATTGGACAGCGGGCTGATTTGGGATGGATCGATTATCCGGTGATTGACCGGCTCCCGCCGTCCTGCGGTCGCTCGGGATTAAATTTGGCTCATGAGCAATCCGGCCGCAACTGAAGGTGCGATCGATCCCGCCCGGATCGCCGCATTGCCCGCCAAGCCCGGGGTATATCTGTTTCGAGACCGGGCTGGCGAAGTCATCTATGTCGGCAAGGCGGCCTCGTTGCGCGCCCGGGTGCGATCGTATTTCGGATCGAACCCCGAATTCACGGCCAAGAACCGCGCCATGGTCGAGCGGATCCGCGCCGTTGACGTGATAGTGGCGGGCGGCGAAGCCGAGGCACTGCTGCTCGAGAACAACATGATCAAGCGCTACAAGCCGCGCTTCAACATCCGCCTGCGCGACGACAAATCGTTCCTCTACATCAAGATCTCGGTCGAGGAAACCTACCCGCGCGTTTTCACCACCCGCCGCGTGCTCGACGATGGCGCCCGCTATTTCGGCCCATACGCCAACGCCAAGTCGCTGCGCCGGACGCTGAAGCTGCTCAACAAGCTCTTTCCGTTCCGAACGTGCGCCCTGGACATGGACCGCGAATGGGACCGGCCCTGCCTCAAGTACCACATCGACCTGTGCAACGGTCCCTGCATTCGGGCGGTGGAAGAGGGCGAATATCGCCGCGTCATCGATTCAACGGTCGATTTTTTGCGCGGTCGCAGCGCCCCGATTGTCTCCGATCTGGAAAGGGAGATGAAGCAGGCCGCCGCCGAACGGGCCTATGAAGCCGCCGCCCTGGCGCGGGACCGCCTGGCGGCGATCTCGAAAGTGATGGCCGGTCAGCAGGCGGTCGACGACCGCGCCGGCGACATCGATGCGATCGGGGTTGCCCACGAGGGTCGCCAGGGCGCGGGCTACGTGCTGAACGTGCGTTCCGGAAGAATCGTGGGCCACAACGAATTCCCATTCGCCCCGCAAGGGCAGGAAACCGAGGCCGAGCTGGTGGGCGAATTCGTCCGCGAGTACTACGCCCGAGCGGTCGATCTGCCGAAGGTGGTCCTGCTGTCGACCGAAATCGGCGAAGCCGGCCTGGTGGCGGCGTCGTTGAGCGCGCGCCTGGGCCGCAAGGTTGCCGTGCGGATTCCCCGGCGGGGGCCGCGCCGCCGGCTGCTGGAAATGGCGACCAACAACGCCCGCGAAGCGCTGGCGATCGAACACCGCTCCCTGATGGGATCGCGGCGCCGGTTGCGGCGTGCACTGGATCAGATCGGCGAAGCGCTGGGCCTGCGGCGCCTGCCGCGCAGGATCGAATGCTTCGACATCTCGCACCTGCAGGGGGCCCACGTCGTCGGGGCGATGGTCGTATTCGAGGACGGTGTGCCGCAGAAGGGCCAGTATCGCCGGTTTCGCATCAAAGGCGACTGGGGCAATGACGATTTCGCCTCGATGCGCGAGGTGGTATCGCGCAGGTTTGCGCGCCTGGAATCGAATTCAAGAGGTTCGAGCGGATTTGCCAGGACGCCGGATCTGGTCGTAATCGACGGGGGTCTGGGGCAGCTGAGGGCGGCCCTTAAGGGGCTCGAAGACGAGCGTGCGATCTCGGTCCCGCTGGCGGCGCTGGCCAAGCGCGAGGAAGAGTTGTACGGCACAAATTCCCCGCGCCCGATTCGGCTGCCGCCAACCTCGGAGGGCTTTTACCTGCTGCAGCGGATCCGCGACGAAGCCCATCGGTTCGCGGTCGGATATCACGTCAGTCTGCGCAGCCGCAGCAGTCGGCGCTCCGCGTTGGACCAGGTGCCGGGCGTTGGTCCGGTGCGGCGCCGGCAGCTGCTGCGGCATTTCGGATCGCTGGCCCGATTGCGGGCCGCCTCGGTCACCCAGATCGCCGAGGTTCCCGGGATCGGGTCGGCCACCGCGAGTGCGATTCATTCGGCTCTCGCGGACTGAGTCGGTTCCAGATTCCGGACGCAAGGGGCATCCGCCTGCGATCGTGTTCCCCGGGCCAGATGGCCGGCGACGATGCCGGATCG
>CAYXKQ010000047.1:0-6055 GCA_964465715.1 uncultured Chloroflexota bacterium | reverse complement strand
TTCATTCAGCCCTCGCGGACTGAGTCGGATCCAAGAATCCGGATGGAAGAGGCATCCGCCTGCGATCGTGTTCTTCAAAACAGATAGCCGGCGACGATGCCGGAACGCGATTTGATGCTGAATTCGCGTAGTGTCCGGCGCCCCAGGAATTCGGCGATTCCTATGACCGTCCCAGAACCGCGTAGCTGCCGCGTGCCGAATCCTCGCCGGACGGATCCAGCGGCAAATTCCTTCTGACCCCTCGATCCCGGCCGGCCCCGCAAGTTGCCGCGCCGTGGCGGGACCTCCTTTGCCCGAAGTCAATCCGACCAATCAGTTTCCGGCCCGGCCAGGTGCCCCGATGATGCAACCGCCTACGCCAAATTCGCGTACGACCGATGCCGAGACTTCCCGGGCGACCTGGCGAAACCGTTCATGATGTTGCCGTCGAACCGCGATCCCGGCGGAGCATTCGCGTTGCGCCCGAACTACGATCAAAAGCGGAGCGAGATTGGCTTCCGCAAACTAACAGGAGACCATCCCGCGGTAAACCGCGCAATCTGCGACCCCCGCAGTAGATTCTTGGAGATGCTGGGAATATCCCCGCACGGGCATATGAAGGCCCTCGTCGCCATTGGAGATTCCGGTAACTGCCGCGCAGATCCCCAGCGGGCGCGATTGAATTGAGCTCCGGGTAGAGGAGTCGGAGGCCCAAGCGTTGCGAACCCGAATCGCCCTTACCCTGGCCGGAGCGCTGGCGGTGCTGGTGATGGTGCCAGTTGCCGTAATCGTCGGCCTGGGGGTTGCCGGGGAAGCGCAGGGCGGAAGCGTCAGCAAGGTTTCGGCCACCGGGCAGACGCTCCAGCTCATTCCCGCCGGGGGGCCTCCCGGATCCGAGATCACCGTGTACGGCCGCGGCTGGAGCCCGCGCCGGAACGTCCAACTGAGCCTGCAGGCGGCGCCCGGACAGTTCGATCCCCGCCCGGGCCTGACGATCAACCTGGGCGAAATCGTAACTTCGCGCACCGGCCAATTCGAATCCGTGGTGACCTTGCCGGCGATGGCGCTTCGGCCCGATCAACAAATTGCGCATGTGGGCGCGCAATATTCGGACGGCGGCGGGTCTGTAGTTGTCGGATTCCTCATCGAACCCCCTTCCAACCGCCTGGACGTGGAGGTTACTGCCGGTGATCGAGCCGCGTCCGGGGTTCAGGTGCTGGTCAGTGACGGCTTCGGCCGCGAAGTGACCCGTGGCCCGGTCGGGGCCAACGGTGTAGTCACCTTTACCGGGTTGCCGCCGGGGCGCGTCCAGATAAAAGCCCAGGCGATCGATTACCGGTCGCTGATCGCATCGGCGCAGATGGAGCTGGAAGGCCTGGTGACGGTGAGGATGCGATTTGGCGCACCGGCGGCGCTACGCCTGGTCATACCAGATCCGGATAATCCGCGGCGTTTTGCGCGTTCCTCGATCGAAATCGATCGTCGATCCGGATTGGTGGTTGACCGCGAGTTTGCGTTCGATCCGGACGATCGACGCCGGCGCCCGGTGGCGTTTGTCTATCAACTGCCCCAGACCGGGTTCGAGCAGCCGGCCTTGAATGCAATCGACCTGGCGTCTCGCCAGATTTCCAATTACTTCTATTTCAATTCTGGATTTGTCCTCTACCTCGGGTCCAACGGCGCTCAGGATTACGTATTCGCCCATGACAACGCGTTTCAACGGCGGCGGGTGATATTCGTTTACGACCGCGCCGAGGACAAATTGGTGCAGTCGATCGAATTGAACGGCCAGGACCTGGCGCCGCTGGTCGAGCCGGATGGATCGCGCATTTACGTGCTCAACTGGCCGCTCCGCACGCTGAAGGTATATGACACCACCGCGGATTTCGCCCTGCGAACCATTACAGGTCTGCCGGAGTACATCTCCGCAACCACGCTGGACCCGTCAACCGGCACGCTGTGGATGACTTCGGCCCTGAGTGACTACCTGATCCCACTGAACCTTGATTCGGGAGCGATCGGCGAACCGTTGCCCTTCGCCAGGGACCTGATCACACTTACCTTCGACTCATCCCGAAACCGCATTTACGGGGTCAATTACCGGCAGCCGGAGATAGCGATGGTGGATTTGGATTCCGGCCGGGTGCGGTTTGCCGAGATAAAGGGCCAGGCGATGTGGGTATGGCCCGACGTCGAAGGGCAATTGCTGTTTGCCTCTATAAATTTCGGAAAGAGTCTGCAAATCCTCGACAAGGACACGCTTGAGACGGTCCAGCTGCACGATTTCGTGCCCGACCAGGACCCCGATTCGACGGACGGCTAGGAGCCGGCCCCCGCGGGGAATCTCCTGTCCCCGCTGTCCCGGGCGGCATCCCATCGGCAACGCCGGTGCTCCGTGAGGCGCTCCGGGGCCGTGCCCGGGTCAGGGACGAATGGGGTCAGGCCCCGCCCGCCCGGCAACAACTGCAGCCCGAATTGGCCCTTGCGCTGAGAAACTCGGGAGTTCTCTGAATTTGACCCGGATTCGGGTATTCGACGAATTGCCGGTCGCTCCCCTGGCGACTGCCGCCCGGCGCCGGTGGGCAACGTTGCCGGAAGCACAAGCAATCGCCCGCCGCGCGAGGGACGCCGCGGGGCCAGGGTGCAGCACCCTGCACACGATTCTTCATTGATTTGACGACTCGGATCCTTCAGTCAGTGGATTTGCATGCTGCGGGGTGCAGACCCCCAGGTCCTCGCAATTGGCGCGATTTCCGGTTCGCCGCCGCCATGCTGGTGGCGTTGCTCGTACTGGGTGTGCACTCGCCGACCGTTTTGACCGCAGCGGCATCGTCGCCTTCCGCGGCGGCGGCCGGCGGCTCGCCCGATTCGGACCGGTCCGCGCTCATTGCATTTTTTGAAGCCTCCGATGGATTTGCCTGGCGCAATTCCGAGAACTGGGGCAGTCCGAGTCCGCTCGCGGAATGGCATGGTGTGCAAACCGATGAATCCGGGCGGGTTGTCGCCATCGCCCTATCCGACAACGGTTTGCGCGGAGTGGTCCCACCAGCTATCGTCAACTTGCCGAACCTCACGGTATTGGATCTGAGCCACAACCGGCTGCGCGGAGCGGTACCGGTCGGATTGGGCCGGCTCGGCCAATTGCAGTCTTTGGACTTGGCTGGCAACAATCTGAGCGGATCGATTCCGGCGACCCTGGCCCAGGCCACTCGGTTGGAGACTTTGGACCTCTCGGACAACCGCCTGGTGGCAGGGATTCCGCGGACGTTTTATCAACTGCATTCGCTCAGGAACCTCGACCTGAGCGGCAATCGCCTAATTGATCAGTTCCACCGCGAGTTCGCCAGCTTCCCCGCCCTGTCGGTAATCGACCTGAGCCAAAACGATTTCCGGGGCGCGATCCCGGCCGGCCTGGGCGGGTTGTCGCAGCTGGTCGAAATCGATCTCAGTGGCAATTCCTTCAGCGGTCAAATACCCGCCGATCTTGGCGAACTGCCCAACCTTCGGCGATTGCGGCTGGGCGACAACAACTTGTCCGGGCCAGTTCCGGCCGCGATTTTTGGGATCGCCAGCCTGCGCGAACTCGACCTCTCCGATAACGCTCTCAGCCGGCAATTGCAGGTCCCGGCCGGCCCAGGAACGCAACTGCGCAGGATTGATCTGGCCGGCAACCACCTGACTGGCCCGATCCCGCCGACGTTCGCCCGTTTTGCCAAACTGGAGACCCTCGATTGCGCCGGCAATCGCTTAATCGGTCCGATCCCACCTTCACTGGCCGGGATGACCAATCTGCGCGAATTGGACATTTCCGGTAATCGCTTTTCCGGTCCGATCCCACCATGGATCGGCAGTTTGCATTCATTGGAAGTGCTGTCTGCCGGCGGGAACCAATTGACCGGTCCAATTCCGGATCTGGCTTCCCTGGAATTGCTCGCCCATCTCGATTTGAGCGACAATCTGCTCGCCGGTCCGATCCCGGATTCGATCGCCGCGCTGGAAGAGCTCCGAACGCTCGACCTGAGTTTCAACTCCCTTGCCGGCCCGTTGCCCAGAGCGCTGACCAATCTGCCCAGGATCTCGCGTTTGGCACTCGGCGGCAACCACTTGACCGGAGCGATTCCGAGTTGGCTCGGCGAGCTCCGTACCCTGGAAGAATTGGATCTCAATGCCGCGAATTTGACCGCTCCCATTCCGGACAGCTTGCGGGCTTTGGCAAATCTGCGGCGGATCGAATTTGGCGGCAACAAGCTGAGCGGTCCGATTCCGGAGTGGATCGGGGAGCTGCCCCGATTGGACCATCTCGGGCTGGCCGGCAACGCACTCTCTGGCCCGATTCCGCCGAACCTCTTCTCAGCCGGCAACCTCCTGGTGCTCAATCTTGGCCACAACCGGCTGCGCGGCGAACTCCCGGACCGATTTGAGCGATTGCCCGGGCTCCTCGAGTTGCAGTTGAATGACAATCAATTTACCGGCCGGGTCCCCGATTCGCTGGCAGGCCTGGCATATCTCGGCACGCTGCGTCTGGACGGGAACAATTTGAGCGGGGAGATTCCCGGCTGGATCGGCAGCCTGGGCAGCCTCCACAGCCTGCGATTGAGCCGGAACCGATTTGATGGATCCATCCCGATGGAAATCGGCAACCTGGTCCGGTTGCGCGAACTGGGTTTGGAGCGCAACGAACTTTCCGGCCAGATTCCCGCTTCGCTTGGCGCGCTGAGCAGGCTCGTGAATCTAAGCGCCGGCGAAAACCGGCTGCAGGGCCAGATACCGCAGAGTTTGGGTTCGCTGGGGCTCTTGGAAGAACTAGACCTGGGCAACAATCGGTTATCCGGAACGGTTCCAGGGTCACTCTCGAACCTGACTCGGGTGCGCGCCCTAGACCTTGCCCACAATCGCCTGTCCGGGTTCATTCCCGAGAACCTCTCGGAATTGGCGGCCCTGCGCGAACTGTTCCTGGAGGGGAATGACTTTGCGGGCTGCGTCCCTAGCTCGATCCGCGAATTGCGATCCACGGGCGATCCGCTGGGAATCGGGGCGATGCCGTACTGCGATCTGGCTCTCAGCCAGATTGAACTCTCTACGGGAACATTAAGGCCCGGATTCGAATCGTCCCGCCGCGACTACGTCGCGTCGCTGGACGGTATCACTGATTCCGCCCTGGTCTCGATCCAGCTGTTCGCTTTCGAGGAATTGCAGGCGGTCGCCTTTCGCGATGCGGCCGGGAAGATCCTTGCCGACGCCGATCTGGCAAGCTCCGGGTTTCAACTGGATCTCGCTGAACTAGGTTTTCCCGGTGACCCGGCGCTGCTGGTAATCCAGGTGATTGCGGGTGCATTGGTGAACGAATACCGGGTTACCTTCAAGGCGCCGATGCCGGGCGATGCCGGACTTTTCGCAATCCTGATTGACGAGGTTCCGGTCTTTGCCGACCCCCGGTCCGGGCGATTCGCCCACAGGGTTCCGCTCGCCCGCGACCGGGTGACGATTCGGCCCCTGCCGTGGAACCCCGCCGCGACCACTTCTCTGGCATTCCGGGGAAGCACCCAGGTGGTGCCGACGGGTAGGGCGCTCGAACTCGCCATCGGCACAAATGCCCTGACCGTCTATGTGAATTCACCGGACGAAAGCACCACGGAGCGATTTGAGCTAAGCGTGGACCGACTGGTTTCCGAGCGGGAAACCCTGATCCGGTTCTTTGAAGCCACCGGTGGGCCGGGCTGGGTTCAAAGCGCCGGATGGGCGTCGGATGCCCCGCTTGCCGATTGGTTCGGCATTACCACGGACAGCGCTGGCAGAGTGATCGAGATCGACCTCTGGGCAAATGGGCTGACCGGCCGCCTGCCGGAGGCGATCGGCGATTTGGCGCTACTCCGACGCATCGATCTGAGGCGGAATAATCTATCCGGCCCCATGCCGTCGACCCTCGGTCGATTGCACGAGCTCATAATCCTGGACTTGAGCGAAAACCAACTCACCGGGCCGCTGCAGTCGGACTTGGCTCGGCTGCCCAATTTGCAGATCTTGCAACTCGACAGGAACCAACTGTCCGGCCCGGTCCCGAACGAATTCGCGCAGG
>CAYXKQ010000046.1:0-11210 GCA_964465715.1 uncultured Chloroflexota bacterium | reverse complement strand
GGCGGCGCCGGTCGCGGCCGCCCGCAGGGCGGTCCTTCGGCTGAATCTACGCATGTTTGATTCCCTCCAATTCGATTGCCTTCAAATAGAAAAAAGGCGCCAAGTCTCCCCAACACCCAATACAAACGTCAAATTAACATACGCGCGCATAGCAACACGGTTTAGACGCTGACCCGGCGCCGATTACGCCGGCCGCAATGGCGCCTCGTTCAGAGTGCGTCGGCGCGATAGCTGGCGCGCGTGGATTCGAATCCGACCGACCCCAGGTCCTCGGGTTCAATTCCCAGCCGATCGCCCAGCAGGTCCTCGGCGGCGCGCACCACCGCCAACGCGTCCATTTCGTGCAGGCGCAGCAGGTATTCGGGATCGGCCCCATGGGCGTACGTATCGCGCAGGCCGATCCGGACCAGCTTGGTCCCGATGCCCTCATCGGCGATCTTTTCGGCCAGGGCCGAGCCCAGGCCACCAGTGATCAGGTGATTCTCGATCGAAATTGCGCCCAGCCTTCCGCGCCGTAGCGATTCGGCGATCTGAGGGTCGTTGAAGGGCTTAAGGGTCGAAATGTGGACATGCTCCACGCCGAGGCCACGTTCTTTCAGCACCTCGACCGCCCTGATCGCGTGTTCGGTTATCAGGCCGGAGGAGAAAACCGTCAGGTCCTCGCCCACGGAGAGTCGCCGCGCACGATCGATCTGGAGCGGTTCCTCGGTAGGGAAAAGCCGCCGCATTCGCCCGCGATTCATGCGCACATAAACCGGTCCCGGATGCTGGTAGGCGGCCTCCAGGACCGATTCGATCTCGGTGGCATCGCCGGCGTCGATAACCGTCATATTTGGAATCGAACGCATAAGCGAGACGTCGTCGATCGCGTGGTGGGTTGCTCCACCGGGAGAAACGATCCCGGGGAGGAAGCCCAGCAACTTCACCGGCAGGTTCGGGTAGGCCACCGCCATCTCGATCTGGTCGATCACCCGTCGGGTGGTAAACACCCCGAACGTGTGCACGTACGGGACGAGTCCTTCGCGGGCCATTCCGCCGGCGAATCCGATCATGTTCTGCTCGGCCATTCCCAGCGATATGCAGCGCTCGGGATATTGGTCCCGGAACAACCCCAGTTCGCAGGGCCGGGTCAGGTCGGCGGTAACCCCGTAGACGTCCGGGTGGGCCGCCGCAAAGCGCGGAAAATTGGAATGGTGCGGCCGCAGGACGTAGTTTTCGGGCTGACTCATCAGACCGTCCCTTCGAGCAGGCTGAGGCGGCGTTCGAAGCGTTGCTTTTCGTCCGGATCGCTAAATATCACGTAGTGCAATTCCGGCAAGCGCGGTTCCAGCTCGGGCATTCCGCACATGGGATTGGTCCGGGCCACCACGAAAAGCGTCTTGCCGGGAGTCCTGGCTTCGGGAATGGCGGTCAATGCGTCGATATCGTTGCCATCGATTTCCAAAACGTTTGCCCCGAATGCCTCCAGGCGTTCGACGATCGGTTCGGTCTGCATGATCGATTCCATCTCGCCGTCGCACTGCTGCCCGTTTACGTCGATGATCGCGGTCAGGTTGTCGATGCCGTGAAAGCTGCAGGATGCGACCGTTTCCCAGGTCTGCCCTTCCTGCAATTCGCCGTCGGACATGAAGATCCAGGTGTGGCCGGTTTCACCCTTTTCGCGTCGCGCGAACGCGATCCCGGCCGCCTGTGAGAGCGACTGACCGAATGAGCCCGAGGTAACGGCGATGCCGGGAGAATGCTCGGCGCCGATCCGTTCCATTACGTGTCCGTCGACCTCCACCAGGTCGAGCGCGGCCTCGTCCAGGCGGCCGATCTCGACCAGTGCGCAGTACAGCGAGAGCGAGTAATGCGTGGGAGAGAAGATGAAGCGGTCAAGTTCGGGGGTGTGCGGTCCGTTGTAGCGGTCGCCCGGAAAATGGTCGGGGTTGTTGGGCCCGGGCACCCCGCTGTAGGGCGGGGGCATTGGCGGCGCAGTGCTGGGGCCCAGGCGCATGAGACGGGTGTAGAGAACCGCCAGGATCTCGGCCGACGAGCAGGACTGGGAAAGATAGCCGCCGTCAAGTTCCAGCGATTTGCGGAGGCTGCGGCTGCGAATCCCGCGCGCGACCTGTGCAGGGTCGATCTTCCCGGTTGCGGGACTGGCGGCAGGAGCGGACGATTCAGGCAATGGGCGGTTCCCGGGGCGATATTGAGGGAGCCCACATCCGGAATTGAACCGGAGACCTCATTCTTACCAAGAATGCGCTCTTCCTACTGAGCTATGTGGGCAAAGGAGGCGATGGGCGCAAGCCCTGGCGATTTTAGGCGTTGGCAATCTGGATCCCGCCGGCCCCGCATAATGTCCGCACGCAGTCGGTCCCTGTTTTGCCCGGGAACACCCGTTCGGCCGCAATCGTCGCGGCCCGGCATTCCCGGGCGTCTGGGAATGCGGTGAAAATCCGCAGCGGACGCGCCACCGTGATTGGCAAGGCCAGCCGCAAGCCACTGCCCGGGCGATGCCGGAACGGCCGGCACCGGGCGGGAAGGGCGGCCGGGCCGCATGAATTAGCCATAAGCCGGGAGACCGAGCCGGGACCGCAGCCCACAACGCCGCTCGCGAACCAGTAATTGCCCCCAAAGGGCACCAGCGGCCGGGCCGGCACCGGCGTTGGTGCGCCCGGCGGCGGACAAGGCAAATCCCGGATGCGATCCCAACTACCCGGCCCGGCCCGGCAATTGCTGTTGGTGCTGCTGATTGCGCTGACGGCGCTGTTTGCCGCCTGCGGGTCCGAACCCCCGCCGGAACACTCCCCCGCGACCGTGGTCCGGATCGATTCGGCCGGGAGATCGGTAGCGGTACCCCAATACCCGCAGCGAATCGTGTCGCTGGCCCCCAGCGCCAGCGAACTCATCTACGCATTGGGGGCAGAGGAGCTGGTTATCGCGGTCGACGACTTCAGTCCGCTGCCGCCATCCGGAACGGAGGTGCCCCGGGTCGGGGCGTTCACCCTCGATTACGAGCTGCTTACCGCGCTCTCGCCCGACCTGGTTGTTGGAGCAAACATCACTCCGCCGGAGCAGTTGGATCGGATCGGCGAATTGGGCATACCGGTCTGGATAGTCGACAGCACCACCATCGCCGGCATCGCCCCGGCGCTTACCAAACTGGCGGCGGCGATCGGCCGGACCGAGGCGGTCGCCCCACTCACCGCCGACCTTAGCCGGCGCCTGGACCAGGTGTCGGCGGCGGTGAACGCCCAGTCCGGGCGACCGGGCGTTTACTGGGAGCTGGATGCCACCGACCCGACCCGACCCTTCGCCGCCGGTCCGGGATCGCTGGCTGATGAAATCATCGCGCTCGCCGGCGGCAGGAACGTCCTGGCCGACGTTGGCGAACCATACCCCCAGGTGAGTCTGGAGGCGATAGTCGCCCGCGATCCCGCGGTCATCGTGCTGGCCAACGCCCCCTGGGGCGTCGATCGAGCGGCGCTTGAGCAACGACCCGGTTGGGCCGGGTTGAGCGCGTTATCCGGCGACCGGGTTGTAGAGCTCAGCGCGCAGCTGGCCGATTCCGGGTCGCGCGCGACCCCGGCGGTGTTCGACGTCATCGAATACCTCCAGCCCCGTTTTGCCTCCCCCTGAATCCGGTCTGGGCCGGTCCAGGCCGCGCCCGCCGGCGATCCTCGCCCTGCTCGGGGCCGGCGCGTTCGCCCTGCTGGCCATCGTGCTGGGAGCCGGCTGCGGCGCGGTGAATCTGCTGCCGGCCTACGGGATGAACTGGGCCATCTCATGCGGGGCCGACCGCCTCGGGTCCGGCGATGCCGAGCTGGCGACCAGGATACTGCTCCAGATCCGCCTGCCGCGCCTTGCCGGCGGATTTCTGGTCGGCGCGGCGCTGGCCGCCGCCGGGGTCCTTTACCAGGGACTGCTGCGAAATCCGCTGGCCGACCCCTTCGTCATCGGCGCCTCCGGAGGGGCCGGACTGGGAATCGTGCTCGGGCAAATCCTGTTGATCTACCTGGGAATGCCGGCCGGGGGCGCGGCGCTGATTCCAGCGCTCGGATTTGCGGGCGCGCTGGCCGCGGTCTGGATGGTTTTCCTGATCGCCGGTCGCCGCGGGCGCCGGTCGAACAGCACCCTGGTACTGACCGGGTTCGCCGTAAGTTCCCTGCTCGGTGCGCTTAACCTGCTGGTTCTGCTGACCGCCCAGCCGCTGCGGGAGCGGCTGCTGGAGTCGATCAGCTGGATTCTCGGTGGCGTGAAGGTCTCCGGCTGGACCCCGATCGGCCTGGCCCTGCCGGCGATTGCCGCGTGCCTGGCGCTGGGAATGGCACTCGCCCGCCAACTCGACTATCTGGCCCTGGGCAGTTCCGGTGCGATCCGCCTGGGGGTGAACGTGGCCCATCTGCGCATCGCCCTGCTGCTGGCCGCCTCGCTGCTGACCGCCATCGCGGTGGCCCTGGCCGGGATCGTCGCCCTGGTCGGCTTGCTGGTGCCGCATGCCGCGCGGCTGGTGCTGGGACCGGCAAACCGACTTTTGCTGCCGGTCGCCGCCATCCTGGGCGGGGGCTATCTGGTGCTGGTCGACCTGATCGCCAGGACCGCGTTCGCACCCGCCGAAATACCGGTTGGGATCCTGGCGGCGCTGCTGGGAACTCCGGTCTTTCTGTGGCTGCTGCGCCGCAACCGATTCGGGTATGACTTCTAGCGGCGGGCCGGCGATTTCGATCCGGGGTCTGCGCCTGCGGCGGGGCGGATTCGAGCTGCGGATCGATCGCCTGCGGGTGGAGCCGGGCGAACTGGTGGTCCTGATCGGGCGCAATGGAGCCGGCAAATCGACGCTGCTGGAATCGGTTGGTGGCCTCATCGGGGCCGATCGCGGTCAAATCGAGATTTTTTCCCAGGATTTGGACGGAATTTCGCCGCGGAACCGGGCTCTGCAGACCGCCGCTATCCCGCAGGAATTTGAGATTCCGTTCGCCTACAACGTGCGCGAGGTGGTCGAATTCGGCCGCGCCCCCCACCTGGGGCACTTCGGCCGGATGCGGCCCGATGATCGATGCGCGGTCGCGGCGGCCCTTGCCGAGTGCGGCCTGGAACGATTCGCCGAGCGGCCGCTCGGCGAGCTCTCCGGCGGACAGCGACGCCGCGTCGCCCTGGCGGCGGCTCTTGCCCAGGACACGCCGATCCTGCTCGCTGACGAGCCGAGCGCCCACATGGACGTCGCCCGGATCACGTGGTGCTGGCGACTGTTGCTGGAACGCGCCCGCACGGGGCGCGCGGTGCTGGCGGCGGCCCACGACCTGAACCTGGCGGCCGCGTTCGCCGATCGGATTTATCTGCTCGGCGGCGGCCGGTTGATTGCCGGCGGGAACCCGGCGAGCGTTCTCAGCCGGGAGAACCTGGAGGCCGGATTCGGGGTTTCGGCCGAATTGGAGCAGCGCGACGGCCGCCCGCACCTGACGCGAATGCTACCGACCCGGCGGGCCACAACCGGCGGCGGCTGAGCGGGTACCGTCGGCCGCGTCCGCTGTGGGAGCGGGAGTGGCCGGCAACCGGCCGGAGTCCTCCCGGCGCGCCGAACCCTATTGGCTGGCGGTGGTGAATGTGCTGGAAGAGGTCCCGGAAATCCCGTTCACCGTCCAGCGAACGTCGAAGCGGTATCTTGCCGAGGCGGACAGCGGCTCGTGCGGGACCAGTGAGAGTCCCTTCCGCCAGCCGCTGGTCTGCACCGTCGCCGCCAGCACCGCTCCATCAGACAGTCGGGTTAGGTTGGCCTGGCCCCAGGTAACTTGATCGCCCAGCCGGAACAGGGCCGTGATCGGCGGGCCCAGCGGGCGCGGCACGCCGGGCGCCGGATCGGGCCCTTCGAAGCCGTCCCATTGCGGCGGCACCCCTGTGCCGCCGTCGGCCGGGTAGATGCTGGGTTGCGGATTCGGACCCGACACATCAAATTGCAGGCCGACGTTGAAGATTGAGACCGTCACGTTGCCGTCGGTGGCCGAACCGTATCCGATGTGGGCCGCCGAGGGGTGCACGAACATGTAGCGGTGGTAAACGGTGGACAGCGCCCAGTCAAGGGTTCGCGCCGGATCCAGCAACCCGGCGACCTCGTCGATCCAGTTGAGTTCGTAATTGGCCGCCTTGGCGCGATCGAAGATGGTCGCCCCGCTGAAGTGCTGGAGGCCCGGAGTCTCGTTATGGAAGTCTCCGCGGTTGGTTATCCAGTAACGGGCGTGGCTGGATGCTGCCCGGGTCAGGGCATCCGACTTGACCAGCAGCGTAAGCCCCAGACCGGTCCGGACGCGATTGACTTCCGCAATCAGGGCATCGTCGGTTCCGGGGTCGACCGGTTGGGCGCCGCCGGTGACCGGCGAGACGAATTCGGCGACAACCCATGCCGTTGCCCCGTTCACGTTCAATTCCAGCCAGGTCTCTCCGCCCTCTGACTCCGTTTTGCCGGTCAGATCGAGCACGCGTCCGTGCTGGTAGCGGGCGACGATCTGGGCCCCACGCGTGGGTTGGGCCCGAACGTTGAGCGTTGAGCCCGGAACGTTCGTCTGCCAGCTGCCGCTGGAATAGTCGGGACCGGTCGGCGGCGGGGGCGTCACCGGCGTCGGGGGATTCACCGGTTGTGTCGCCCGGCGCTGGGGGCTCAGGAATTGGCCAGATACCCATCGCGCGGTCCCGATCTCAACCCAGACCAGCCCCCCTGCCTCGATCGTGCGTCCGGTCGGGAATACCTCTTCGCCGTCGTTTGCGCTGCCGACGATCTGGGCCGCGACCGACGGCCGCTGGCGAATGTTGAGGAATGATCCCTCGGTGTCGACGAACCAGCGGCCGGTCCCGAAGTCGCGAGCCTGGGATCCGGCCGGCAGGGTCGGGGGTATCGCGTTGGCCGCGTGCGGGGCAAGCGCCGCCTGCGGGAACATGCCAAGCTGCTTGGCCAGGTCTCCCCCGTTGGCGACGGTAACGGTCCCGGCGCGGGCCCACGGGAAATCGTCCAGCCAGAGCTGGAGAACCGCTCGTTGCAGCCTGATCGCGCGCAGGCCGGGGTAATTGCGCACCTGCGAGGTCGGGAGGCCGAAATGGCGCAGGTAGTCGCCGGATCCCAGGTAGACCCGGCGCAGCAGGGGTTCCTCATCCAGGAGCGCGATCCGCTGCTCGAGGACCTGCGGCCAGGACAGGCCGGCTTCATCAAATTCCTCCTGCTCGGGCACCAGTTCGTCGTCCAATCTCCCGTCATACCCCAGGCGGTGGAGATCATCAAATACGTTCACGAACGCGGTTGCCTGCTCTTCCGGGCGCCACTGGAAAACCGCCTTCTGCATCACCTGGGTAACGAATCCGTCCCAGATGAAGCGGCGCGAGACCGGATAGCCGACCTCGGCAACCCCGCCGAATTCCTCGAATGCCGTCCAGAACCGCGCCTCGGAGTCGTCAACGACTGCGTATCCGTCGCCAGGGTCGGGGGAGTCGCCGCCGGTCTGGGTGAAGAATCGGCCGCCCGGAATCGGGTAATCGACCTCCTGGGCCCGCACCGGTACCGCCAGGGCGATGGCGAGAATCGCCAGCAAAATGGACGCGTGCAACGCCAGTGCGGAGGGCCTGCCCGGCAGCCGCACCCCAAAAACGAGACGCGAGCGAGATTTGCCGATCACCAATCCGGCCCAAGCATGCAGCTGACCGCTGAAAACGCCGTGGCCGTGGCCGATTCATACGGATTGCTGTCCGGCTCGGACGCACCGACTGTCAGCGATCTTTCGGCGGGCGGGATTTCAAACGCGGTTTTCAAGCTCGAATCCGATTCAGGTTGCCTGGTTCTCAAACAGCCGCTGGCCAAGTTGCGGGTTCAAACCGATTGGCGCATCGACCGGGTCCGGATATTTCGCGAAGCCGAGGGAATGCGGCTGTGGAAACAACGGGTGGCGCGCGACGCCGTGCCGGTCGTGCATTTCGTTGACAAAGCCAACTACATTTTGGCAATGAGTTGTGCGTCCCCGGGGCACCGCAACTGGAAGCGGGAATTGCTGGCCGGGCGCCAGGAACCGGCCGCGGCCCGCGCCCTGGGGGCCATGCTGGCCGACTGGCAGCGGGCCGGCGAAGGGGATGCCGACCTGCCCGGGAGGCTGCCCGCCACCGACACATTCGTCCAGGGTCGCCTGAAACCGTACCTGGGAAACCGGTTGCGGGAACGCCAAACCGCGGTGGCGCCCGCGCTGGCGAAGCTGAGCGCCGAATTGCTCGCGAACCGCCTCTGCCTGGTACACGGGGACTATTCGCCCAAGAACGTGCTGGTCGGGGAGGCGGACTCGATCTGGCTGCTGGATTTTGAAATCTGCCACTTCGGGCACCCGGCATTCGACCCGGCGTTCATGCTCACCCACCTTCTGCTCAAATCCCAGCACCTGCCGCGGGCGGCCCCAGGGTTCGTCGACCTCGCCGAGGGCTTCTGGGGTTCTTACCGAACCCGTCTCGGCGGGTGGCTGATGCCCAACCAGGAATCGGTAACTGTGCGTTGCCTAGGCGGACTGCTCCTGGCGCGCGTGGACGGGCAGTCGCCGGCCGAGTACCTGACCGATCCGACCGCCCGCGCACGCGTCATAGAGTTGGGCCGCCGGTTGCTGTGCGGCGCCTGCGGGACTGTCGGCGACGCATGTCGGCTGGCGGCCCAGTGCGCCAGCGAAAGTTCATTGCGAACATGACCCTCATCAGATCCATCCGTGCCCGCGAGGTGCTCGACTCGCGGGGTCTGCCGACGGTTGAGGTCGACCTGGCCTGCGACGGCGGTTTCGGCCGGGCGATCGTGCCGTCCGGCGCCTCCACCGGCAGCCACGAGGCGCACGAGGCCCGGGATGGCGATCCCGATCGTTACCAGGGCAAGGGCGTGCGGGGGGCGGTGGCGGCGGTCAACGGTGAAATAGCCGGATACGTGGTGGGGATGGACTGCGCCGAGCAGGACGAGATCGACCAGGCGTTGATAAACCTGGACGGGACCGCCAACAAAGAACGGCTCGGGGCCAACGCGATTCTGGGCGTTTCACTGGCCGCCGCCCATGCCGCGGCCAATGCCGCCGGGCTTGGATTGTTCGAATACCTCGCGCGGTTCGGCTCCCGGCAGTCGCTGCCGACGCCGATGATCAACATCATCTCGGGAGGCCTGCACGCCGGCCGAAACCTGGATTTTCAGGATTACCTGGTCGTCCCCGGGGGCGCCGATTCGATCGCCCAGGCGCTGGAATGGGTGGCGGCCGTTCGCGACCGGGTTGCGACCGCGTTGAAGCGGTCCGGGCATTCGCTGCTGCTGGCCGACGAGGGCGGCTTCGGGCCGGGCCTGGAGAGCAACCGCGCCGCACTGGATCTGTTGACCGACTCGATCTCGGCGGCGGGGTTGCAGCCGGGCGCCGACGTTGCGATCGCAATCGACGTTGCCGCCCAGCACTTCTACATCGACCCCGGCTACCGGCTCGCCGCCGAGAGCCGCGAGCTGGAAGCGTACGAACTGATCGAGTACCTGGTGGGACTGACCGACCATTACCCGATCATCTCGATCGAGGACGGCCTCTCCGAGGACGACTGGGATTCCTGGGTGGGGCTGAACGACGCGCTGGGCGACCGCATTCAGGTGCTGGGCGATGACCTGTTCACCACGAACCTGGATCGCCTGGAGCAGGGCATATCCAGCGGGGCGGCAAACGCCATCCTGATAAAGGTGAACCAGATCGGCACCCTCACCGAGGCGCTGTCGGCGCTGCGCCGCGCCCAGGCGGCGGGATTCGCCACCGTGGTCTCGGCAAGATCGGGCGAGACCGAAGACTCAACCATCGCCGACCTGGCGGTTGCGACCGGCGCCGGCCAAATCAAGATCGGTTCGCTGGCGCGCTCGGAGCGGGGGGCCAAGTACAACCAGCTGCTGCGGATCGAAGACCAGTCGGGTGCCGGGATCGAATACGCCGGCTGGGCCGCGCTGGCCGGCGGCTAGAGTACCCGGCGGGATCGAATTTTGGCGGAGGAGGCGGGATTCGAACCCGCGACCCGGTTAAAAGCCGAGTAACCGCTTAGCAGGCGGCCGCACTAGACCAACTATGCGACTCCTCCAGGGGATTTTTGGGGCGGAGGGGGTGGGATTCGAACCCACGAACCTCATCGGTTAGTGGTTTTCAAGACCACCGCCTTAAACCACTCGGCCACCCCTCCATATCTTGGAGCGGGGAATTATAGAAAGGTGGCTCGATCCGGCCCGGACCTGGACGCCATCCGCTCAATGCCCCGGGGTCAGCGCGGCCACCGCCGCGCCCGCCACGTCGCTTCCCGGCGCGGCGACCAGCTTGACGACCTTTCCGCCCGGTGGGCCGTAGATTTCGGGGTCGGTGGCGGTGTAGACCACGACTCCGTTTGCTCCGACCGCCGCCCCCAGGTGGGCGACCGCCGAATCGTTGGCCACAAAGCCGTCGGCCAGCGCCAGCAGCGCGCCGACTTCGGCAAAACCAAGCCGCCCGGACAGGTCAAGCAGGGGGCCGCCGCCGAGCCCCTCGCGGACCGCGTTGACCGAGTCCCGGTCGTTCGCATCGCCGACCAGCACCGGCAGGAGGCCGGCAATATCGCGCAGGCGCTCTGCGACGCCCACGAAGCCGCCCGGCGCCCAGCGTTTGTCTTTCCGCCGGGCGCCGGGGTTTACGCCGCCGCCGGGGGCCAGGACCAGGTATCCCGGCGGGCGCCCTTTTTCGGCCAGCAGGTCCCTGACCCTGGCGTGGGCGGCAGCGGGCGGACAAAACCAGGTTTCTGGGCGGACCACCGGCAAACCGATCCGGCGCACCACGTCCAGATAAAGCTCGCTCTCGCGCCGGTCCGGCCGGACCGGCGCGCGGTAATTTAGTGCGAAACCGCGCCCGTCGCTGTCGAGTCCGACTCGCACGCCGATTCCGGCGAGCCAGGGCAACAGGGCCATCAGCGGGGATCGATCGAGCACTATCGCGGCGTCGAATCCGCGCGCGCGGATTCGGTTCGCGGTTCGAACGTACTGGCGAAGCGAGTAGGTTCCCGGCGTTCCCACCGGACCGCAACTTATCAGGCCATCGACGTTGGGGCTGCCGGCGGCGGCGGGCCTGGCCCAATCCCCCACCAGGTGCCAGATCCGGGCATCGGGAAACCCCTTCCGCAGCGACGCCAGGGCGGCTCCGGCCAGGAGCACGTCACCCAGGCTGCCGGGTTTGACCACCAGGATCCGG
>CAYXKQ010000045.1:2715-11345 GCA_964465715.1 uncultured Chloroflexota bacterium | reverse complement strand
ACGAGTCGAAACCGAGACCGGAGAGCGCGAATTGAGCCCCGTCACAGCTGTGTCCACCGACTTATTCCTAATCACTCACAAGGAAAGCGCGGAATCTACATCATCTCGATTCGCGGCGTGGTTGGAAAACGCGATAGACAATAGCTTGAACATGTGGTCGGAAGCAGAATTTTGATCGAATTAAAAGCGATCAGAAGCAATGCCAGCGGAGTTTCAAAGTCCTGTCAATAGGCACAAATAATCCGAAATTCTCCGTCTTTCACCTGATTGATGAAATTCGCTCTTTGACGAATTAAGTTAAAGAATTGGCCCAATATTGGGCGACAGAGGGAATCGAGCTAAAGCCGCTCGTACCGCTCAAGGTCAATGACGAATACGGTTGCGCCGCCGACCTGAACTTCGACCGGGTAGGGAATGTAGAACTCGCCCGGTTCCATGATCGGCGGGATTGGATTGACGTACTGGGTCCGCGTCTGGCAATTGGCGCGGATGATGGTCAGCAATTCACCGAGCCGGTCGCTCGGAGTCCCGATCAGGAATGAGACGTTGCCCTGCCGCAGAAATCCGCCGGCAGTGTTGATGCGGGTAAGCCCGAAGTTGTTGGCGACGAGATCGTCGGCCAGAGAGTTGGCGTCCTCGTCCTGGACGATGGCGATTACGAGCTTGTTTTGCTCGGCTGTGCCTTGCTCTTGCGCGGTCAATGCTTTTCCCTGGGAACCCGGCCAAATAAGACGGGGACTACAAGAGTTGGTTCTGGCGGCGTCCGGTGGGAGCGGTCATCTTGCGCTCCAGGAGGGATGCTACCCGCGCCCAGATTTTAGGCATCAGGTTTTCGGGATCCTCGCGGCCGTTGAGGACCTGCCAACGGTTGGGTGCATGGGCCGCCAGCGATAGATAAAGGTTGCGGACTCGATCCAGGTAGCGGGCGCCGCGGCCCTCCATGCCTTTGAGTTCACCGGCTTGCGGGGTCATACCCGCTTTGCGCGCCAGTCCGACTTCGGCCGGAACGTCCAAAAGGACCACCAGATCAGGCACCAGCCGGGCGGTGGCGAAGAAATTGATCCGCTCCAGCTCCTCCACGTCCAGCCCCGAGTCGGCGCCCTGGTAGGCGATGGTCGAATCGGCGAATCGATCGCAGATGACCACCCTTCCGGAGGTCAGCGCCGGCCGGATGCGCTGCTCGACAAGGTGGGCGCGGGCGGCGTTGAACAGCAGCGCCTCGACCCGCGGCGAGGTCGGCAACGTAAGGTTCT
Source organism: uncultured Chloroflexota bacterium (assembly GCA_964465715.1). Classification (GTDB taxonomy): domain Bacteria; phylum Chloroflexota; class UBA11872; order UBA11872; family VXNJ01; genus VXNJ01. The sequence goes on along the minus strand of CAYXKQ010000045.1, from coordinate 10,092 downwards.
CGCGCTCCCAGTTGTCGCGCAGGCGTTCGCCGAATTCGGTCCCGCCGGGCTCGCGCACCAGCAGCGTGGCAACGCCTTCTTCCTCCAGGCGGCTGCGCAGCTGCCGGCTCATGTACGTCTTGCCGGCCCCGTCAATACCTTCAAACGTGACCAGGATGCCGCGGTCGGGGCTGCCCGAAGTGTTGTTCATCTCGCGCGGTGCACGGGTTCAGGCCTTTGGCCCCGTCTCAGGCGCTGCTCAGGTACGAGTTGATGGATCCGTCGCCGGACCCGGATTGCAAACGTCGGGCCGCGAACGCCTTGGCCAGACCCTTGCGGACGCGTTCGAGCGACGTGCCCTCCAGTACAAATACCGGCATGTCCAGGTCGATCGCCCTGTCGAGCGTCGAATCGCGATGCAGGTAACTCGATCGGGTGGTTATCAACATTTCGGCCTGGCCCAGTTCTTTGACCGGCCGCACCGTGATTCCCAGCGCGCGGGCCGCCTTGCGGACCTTGCCGGAGGATATTCCGTGCAGGTACGGCTCCAGCGGCGGCGGTTCGAACGTGGCATCTTCGATGACCTGCTTGGGCGCCTCGGCGAGCCTGGCCCAGTCGGAGCTGGCCGGGCGCAGTGTGCGGCGGTCGATCCGGACGCCCTCGTCTTCAAGGGTCCGCATTTCCGCCGCCAGCGGTTCTCCCGCCAACACGGCGTCGGTGGCCTGCGACAGGTTGGTGTGAACCAGCAGTTGGTTGCGACGCGCGATTTCGATCAGGACGTCGAAAGTCGGCGCCCCGCGACGTTCCAGCACGGCCTTGCGGGTTCGCCGGCGCCGGGCTTCGCGGTCGCCCAGGATCACGTTCTCGATCCCGCCCACGAGTACATTCAGGGTCGGGTTGGTTATCAGGTTTTGCAGGCTGTTGCCGTGGGCGGTGGCCACCAGCTGGATGCCGCGCTCGGCGATTGTTCTTGCCGCCCGGGCTTCGGCGATGGTTCCGATTTCATCGATGATCAGGACTTCCGGCATGTGGTTCTCGACCGCTTCGGTCATTACCTGGTGCTGGCGGTCCGGTGCCGGCACCTGCATCCTCCGCGCGCCGCCGATTCCAGGATGCGGTATGTCTCCGTCGCCGGCGATTTCGTTCGAGGTGTCCACCACCAGGACCCTTCGCCCCATCCCATCGGCCAGTTCACGGGCGATTTCGCGCAGCAGGGTCGTCTTGCCGACTCCGGGACGGCCGACCAGCAATACCGAGCGTCGCGAGTCGATCACGTCGCGGACCATCGCTACCTGCCCGTAGATCGCCCGGCCGCGGCGCAGGGTAAGCCCCACCACCCGGCCGCTGCGGTTGCGGATCGCCGACACCCGGTGCAGCGTGCCCACGACCCCGGCCCGGTTGTCGGCGTCGAAGTCGCCGATCCTGGCGGCGGCTTCCTCCAGGGTCTCCGACTCGATCAGCCAACTGCCCAGCTCGATGTCCCCGCCGGGGAATCGCGCCAGCGGTCGGCGGCCGACGTCGAGCACGACTTCGATCAGAGCCTCGGCCTCGGCCTGGGACCGGATCGGCTCGGCGACCGACTGCGGCAGCAGGTCGAGCAGCGCGTCCAGCTCCTCCGCGTCGGTCTCGGCGTAGCGCAGGCCGGGCTGCGGCTGCGATCCCAGGCCGGCGGCGTCCCGAGGGGGCTGCGGCTGGGATGTTGCGTCGGTGCGGATCTGGGTTAGTTCTTGGGGGGAGATTGCGTCTGCGAGGCCATTTTATTGAGGAAGTAGCGGTGAATCCGCGAGTCGGAGGTCAATTCGGGGTGAAAACAGGTGCCAAGCAGATTGGCCTGCTCCACCGCCACCACCCCGGCGTCTATTTGCGCAAGGACCTTCACGTCCCTGCCGACAGCGGTGACCAGCGGGGCCCGGATGAAAACGCCCGGGAAGGCCTCCGGTCCCAGGACCGGGATGTCCAGCGCACGCTCGAAGCTGTCGATCTGGGAACCGAAAGCGTTGCGCCGCACCGCTATGTCCATTGCCTCCAGGATCGGTTGTTCGCGTCCGCAATCGCGGCTCAGGAATATCAAACCGGCGCAGGTCCCCCAGACCGGCCGTCCGCTGTCAATCAGGTCGCGAACCGGACCCATGAACCCGTAGCGAACCGCCAGCTTGCCAAAGGTGGTGCTTTCGCCGCCGGGTATGACCAGGCCGTTGATTTCATTGAGCTGCTCGGGGAGGCGGACCGCCCGGGTGCGGGCGCCCAGACGATTCAGCACCGCGAGATGTTCGGCGAAATCTCCCTGAATCGCCAGTACGCCGACCAGCGGCCGGCCAGGCCCGGACGATGGCAAATTCAGTGGCCGCGTTGCGCCAGTCGGTCGGCGGCCTCCAGCGAGTCGGTGGCGATGCCGGACATGGCCACGTCGATGCCGCGGGCGGCTTCGGCGACCAGATCGAACCGCTCAAAGTGCAGCGTGGCCTCAACGATCGAGCGCGCCAGGCGGCGGGCGAAAGGCGCCCAGGCCGCTTCGCTCGCCGGGTCGGCCAGGTCAAGCGCCGGGTCCTGCGCCAGGGCCTTTTCCTTGGCGGCTTTGAATATCCCGGACCCGACGAAGATTCCCTCGGCGCCCAGGTGCATCATCATCGCCGCGTCAGCCGGGGTAGCGATCCCGCCGGCGGCGAAATTGACCACCGGCAGGCGCCCGCTGCGGTGAACCTCGACCACCAGGTCGTAGGGGGCGCGCAGGTCCTTGGCCGCGGCCATCAGTTCTTCCGAACCCAAACCGCAGAGCCAGCGGATCTGACCCTGGACGGTGCGCATGTGGTTTACCGCCTCGACGACGTCACCGGTCCCGGCCTCGCCCTTGGTGCGGATCATCGCCGCGCCTTCGCCGATGCGCCGCAGCGCCTGGCCCAGATCGAGCGCGCCGCAAACGAACGGGATCGTGAAATCGTGCTTGTCCACATGGTGGGCGTTGTCGGCGACGGTGAGAACTTCGGATTCGTCAATGTAATCCAGGCCTAGCGCCTCGATGATCCGGGCCTCGACGAAATGTCCGATCCGGCACTTGGCCATGACCGGAATCGTGACCGATTCCTTGATCTGGGTAAGGATGTCGACCGGCGACATGCGGGCCACACCGCCCTGGGCGCGGATGTCGGCCGGTACGCGTTCCAGCGCCATGACCGAAACGGCTCCGGCCTCCTCGGCGATCTTGGCCTCGGCAGCGGTGGTCACGTCCATGATCACCCCGCCCTTGAGCATCCGGGCCAGGCCGGTCTTGGCGTTCCAGGTGCCGGTTCGTCCATTGGACTTGGCGCTCACGTGGCTACCCGCCCACTCTTGTGCTGTTTCCGGGATTTATTCCGGCAGTTTTTGGCGATTTTATGACCGATTGCCTCAATCGTCGCCGAGATCATCCAGGTCCAGTTGCCCGATGAATTCGGCGAACGGCTTTAGGCTTTCCTCGCTGACCGGTTCTTCAGGGGAATCGGCCGGGTCATCCTCGGGCTCCAGGCCGGCTCGGTCGATGACCGACTGGGCACAGAAAATCGGCACCGCCGCGCGCACTGCCAGGGCGATTGCGTCCGAGGGGCGCGCGTCGATGACCTTTTCTTCCTCTTCGCGGAGCAGGACGATGTCGGCATAGAAGACCTGCTCGCTCAGGTCCCGGACAAGCACCTTCTCGACCTGCCAGCCCAGCCCCTCGATGGTCTGCAGCAGCAGGTCGTGGGTCAGCGGACGCATCGGGGCGTCGTCTTTCAGGTTCACGAGCTTGATCGCGATTGCGTCGGCCTCATGCCCGCCGATCGTTATCGGCAGGTAGCGGCGCCGGTCTTTCTGGCGCAACCAAATCGTGCGTGACGGGTTCACCAGGTTCAGGCGAACGCTGTCGACGACCATCTCTACTTCAAGCATCTAACCCAAACGCCGTGTGCAGCGCCCTGGCGCCGTTTGCCAGATGCGCCTCGCCGATTAAACAGGTTACCCGAATCTCGCTGGTGGTTATTCCGCGGATGTTGATTGCGGCCTCGGCCAAGGTGCCGAACATTCTCGAGGCAACTCCGGGGGTTGAAACCATCCCGGTGCCGACCAGACTGAGCTTGCCCACCTGGGGATCCGAGGTGACCTGCTGGGCGCCGATTTCCCGGGCGGTCAGCTGCGTCGCGGCCAGGGCCTTTTCATAGTCGGCACGCTGAACGGTGAACGAAATATCGCTCAGGCCCTGGTGCGAGATGTTCTGCACGATCACGTCGACGCTGATGCCGTCATCCGCCAGCGGAGCGAAAACGGCGTGGGCCAGGCCCGGCCGGTCGGGAACTCCGACAACGGTTATCTGGGCCACGTCGGCATCGTCGACCACGGCGCGGACTCCGGTCCCGGTTTCAATGTCTATCTGATCGGCGTGCATGATCCACGTCCCTGGATTGGAATTGAAGCTGGAGCGAACCTCGATGGACACCCGGTTTCGGCCGGCGACCTCTACCGAACGGGCGTGCATCACGCCGGCGCCCAGGGCCGCCATTTCGAGAATCTCTTCGTAGGAGATCTGCTCGATCTTGCGCGCCGCCGGAACCAGCCGGGGATCGGCCGTGTAGATCCCATCGACGTCGGTGTAGATGCGGCAGTGGTCGGCCCCCAGGGCGGTGGCCAGCGCCACCGCGGTGGTGTCGGAGGCGCCGCGGCCCAGGGTCGTGACCCGGCCGCCTTGGCTCGCGCCCTGGAATCCGGCCACGATCGGGATGCGTCCGGCCGAGAGTTCGGACCGCAGCCGGCGGGCCGAAATGTACTGGATTCGGGCCCGCCCGTGACTCTGATCGGTCACGATCCCGGCCGCCTGGCCGGTCAACGCCACCGCCGCCCGCCCGCGGGCGTTCAGGGCCGCCGAAAGCAGGGCGCAGGAGACCACCTCGCCGGTCGAGAGCAGGAGGTCGCGGTCGGGACCGTCGATGTCGGCATCCAGCTGCCGCGCCAGGGCGATCAGGGCGTCGGTGGTCTTGCCCATCGCCGAGGCGGCGATGACCGGACGAAACCCCTCGCCTATTGCCTGATCGATGAGTCCGATTGCGGCCAGGATCCGTGCGGGGTCGGCCAGCGACGTGCCGCCGAATTTCATTACCAGGACCGGGGTCATCAGCACCAGGAACTCGACGGAATGCGGGGCAAAAAAGTAAGCACGTGATTATCCTGCCACCCCGGCGCGGTGCCACAATGGATTGATGCACGCGACGAAGACCGATCCCGGACCCGACTCAACTCCCACGGTCGAGGATTACCTGCTGGCGATCGCCAGTTTTGAGTACGAACACATGCCGGTGATCGCGGCGCGCCTGGCCGAGCGCCTGGGCGTGTCGGCGCCGACCGTTTCGGCCACCGTCAAGCGGATGGTCCGCGACGGCTGGATCCAGGTCCAAACGGGAAATCTGATCGAACTCACCGACTCGGGCCGCACGCGGGCCGACCGGGTCGTCAGGCGGCACCGCCTGATCGAGCGCTGGCTGCAGGACCAGCTGGGCCTGGAGTGGTCGGCGCTGCACGAGGAAGCCGACCGCCTGGAGCACGCGATCTCGGAGCGGCTGGAGGAGCGCATTTCGGCCGCGCTCGGCCACCCCGAGACCTGCCCGCATGGCAACCCGATCCCCGGCAACGTGCGAACCTGGTCGCGCGCGGGACTCTGGCGGCTCTCGCAGGTCCCGGTGGGAACAGAAGTCGAGGTGCGGCGGATCTCAGAACTCATCGAGGAGCAGACCGACCTGCTTTCGTTCATCCAGGAGTCGGGGCTGATTCCGGGCAACCCGGTGCGGATCGCCGACCGGCGCCGCGGCGGAATGATGGACGTCCAGATTTCCGGCAACTACGTTCAGGTCGGGGAAAACGTCGGTCGCTACATCTGGGTGATGCCCGTCACCGCGTAGGCCGGCAGGGCCCAATCCGGCGCACCCGATCGGGGTCGACCGGCCCGGGATTCTCGATAATCGAACCGGCCGCGATCCGCTCGCGTATGGCGGGATGGGTCGCCCACATCGCAGCGGCCTTTCCGCACCCTCCCCTTGCAAAGCACTCCTATGCCATGGACCCGATAGTTTTCGTCGAGGACTTGCGCAAGCATTACGGCGACGTGAAAGCCGTCGACGGGATCTCCTTTGGGGTCGAACCGGGCATAGTGTTCGGGATGCTCGGACCCAATGGCGCCGGCAAGAGCACCACGGTGGAAATCCTCGAGGGACTGCGCGAGCGGGACTCGGGCAAGGTTTCGGTGCTGGGTCTGGACCCGGGATCGCAGCAGTCCGCGCTGAGCGAGAAGATCGGGATCCAGCTGCAGTCCTCGGCGCTGTTCCCAAAACTGACCGCTCGCGAGCACCTGCAGATGTTCGGCTCGTTCTACAGGGACTCGCACGACGTCGACGAGCTGCTCGACATGGTCGGACTTACCGAACGGCAGAAAGCCTACAGCGAGAACCTATCCGGCGGGCAGCAGCAGCGCCTGGCGGTCGCCCTGGCCCTGCTCTCGGACCCGCAGCTGGTATTCCTGGACGAACCGACCACCGGGCTCGATCCGCAGGCGCGGCGTCGGCTCTGGGAAGTTGTATCGCAGATGAGGGAGCGTGGCACCACCGTGTTCCTGACCACCCACTTCATGGACGAGGCCGAGAATCTGGCCGACTACCTGGTGGTCGTCGACAACGGCAAGATCATCGCGGCCGACACCCCGGCGGGCCTGATCCGGACCAATTTCGGAGGCGCAACCCTGACCTTCACCGCCTCGTCCGCGCTGGCCAAAAAAGACCTGGAGAACCTGATCGGCGTGGAGGCGGTGATTGCCGCCGGCGACAATTGCGAGCTCTCGGTCACCGACGCCACCATCGCCCTGCCCGAGGTATTCAGCTTGGCCTCCCGATCGGGATCGGTCCTGGACGACGTTCACGTGCACCGGCCCAATCTCGAGGACGTATTCCTAAAGCTCACCGGTCGAAGGATCCGCGATTGAGGCTGTCCGGCACGATGGGGCTCCTGTGGGGGTTCTCGCTTGAATTCCTGCGGGATCGCACGGCCCTGTTTTTCACCTTCGTTTTTCCGCCGATCTTCACCATCGTGGTGGGGTTCATCATCGGCGCGTTCTCCCAGCCCACCTCGCACCCGGTCGGCCTGGTATTGGGCGAGAGCACGCCCCACACCCAGGGGATCGCGGCGGCGATCGAGGCCAACCCGATCTTTGAACTCTCGATCGGCGATCGCCCGACCCAGTCCGCGGCCCTGGACGAGGGCGACCTGAAGGCGGTCCTGGTCATCCCGGAAGGGTTTGGATCCGCGCTTGACTCCCAGGACCGCGCCCAGGTGGAGATCCTCTACGACAACCGCGACCAGGACGCGGTCAGGGTCGTCATACCGGCGCTGGGGGCGATCGTCGACGGG
>CAYXKQ010000045.1:0-2642 GCA_964465715.1 uncultured Chloroflexota bacterium | reverse complement strand
TCTTCTCGGCAATCAACCTGGTGGCGCGGCGCGAAAAAAAGGTCCTGAAGCGGGTCGGGGCGACGCCGGCGAGCAAGTCGATGGTGCTGGTCGCCGGAATCCTGCACCGGGTCATGATCGCGGCGATCCAGGCCGCGCTGCAGCTGGTGATCCTGGTGGTGGGCTTCGGGCTGGACTTCTTCAACCCGCTGGCGGTGATCGGGGTGCTGCTGCTGGGCACGCTGGTCTTCGTCGGACTGGGCTTTACGACCTCCTCGTTCGCCCGCACCGAGGAGGCCATGTTTCCCATCGCCCAGCTGGTTTCGCTGCCGATGTTCGTTCTGGCCGGGGTCTTTTTCCCGCTCGACGTCTTCCCTGAATTCATGCAGTGGCTGGCCAACCTGCTCCCGCTCACCTACATGGCCGACGCCGTCCGCCAGCTGATGATCGAGGCCGAGGGGCGCTATGAGATGTGGCTGAACCTGACGGTGCTCGCCGCCTGGCTGGTCGGGGGATTCGCAGTCGCCGCCTGGCGTTTCAATTGGGAATGAAGGTTTCTGCCAATCCTTGCGGCTACGGCCGCGCGGCCCGCTCCGGTGGTCACAAGTGAATCCGACCGTGCAGACCAAGCGCAGCTACTCGGACCGCTTCCTGCTGCTGCTGGTTTTCTTCGGCGGCATGTCGGTCCTGGGCGTGGAGCTGACCGCCTCGCGTCTGCTGGCCCCGTTTTTTGGCAACAACCTTTTCGTCTGGGCCAACGTGATCGGCCTTACCCTGCTGTACCTCTCGGCCGGCTACTTCCTCGGCGGTCGGCTGGCCGACCGCCGTCCCGACGACCGGCTCCTGATCTGGATCGTGGCGGTCGCGGCCGCGTTCATCGCCATCGTGCCGTTCATCGCCCGCCCGATCCTGGCGCTGTCGGTCACCGGTCTGTCGAACCTCTCGGCCGGTCTGTTCCTGGGTTCGCTCTTCGGCGTGCTGGTGCTGCTGGCGGTCCCGATCACATTGCTTGGATTCGTTTCGCCCTTCGCGATCCGGCTGGCCTCGCGCCAGGTCGAATCGGCCGGACAGGTGGCCGGCCGGGTGTATGCGATCGGTACGGTCGGTTCCATCATCGGCGCGTTCTTGCCGGTCCTGCTGCTGGTCCCCAACCTGGGCACGCGCAACACGTTCCTCTTCTTTTCCCTGCTTCTCCTGGTGATTGCGGCCGCCGCCCTGCGGCGCCCCCCGGTCCTGGCGCTGCTGGCGCTGGCGATCGCGCTCACGGTCTGGGGCAACGTGTCCATCGACCCGATCAAGCCGGCCGAGACCGGCGAGCTGATCTACGAGGACGAGTCGCTGTTCAACTACATCCAGGTAGTCCAGGCCCAGGGCGGACCGCGACGCCTGATCCTGAACAACGAGGAGCGGCTGGCCACCCATTCGGTGTATTGGCCGGACCAGTCCCCGCAGCCGCTCTCGGGCGGCCCCTGGGACTATTTCCTGCTGGCGCCGTACTTCCGCGAACAGCACCCCGGAGACGTGACCGAAGTCCTGGTGATCGGCCTCGGCGCCGGCACCGCGCCCAAGCTGTACGCGGAGAACTTTGGGCCCCACGTGCGGATCGACGGGGTCGAGATCGATCCGGGGGTGATCGACGCGGGAGTTGAATACTTCGCGATGAACGAGGCGGGCCTGAACGCGATCGCCGAGGATGGTCGGGTCTTTCTCAATCAGTCGCAGAAGACCTACGACGTGGTGATCCTCGACGCCTACCGGCCACCGTATATCCCCTTCCACCTGACCACCCGCGAGTTCTACCAGGAAGTGGCCGACAAGCTGGCTCCCGACGGGGTCCTGGTTTCTAACGTGGGGCGCGGGCCGGCCCGCGACAACGAACTGCTGGACCTGATGGCGGCGACCCTGCGATCGGTTTTCCCGGCGGTGGTGGTTACCCTGCCCGATACCACCTCCAACAGCCTCGTTTACGCGCTCAAGCGCCCGGTCGCCTTCGAGGAAGCCAGGGCCCGGGCCGGGGCCGCCGACATTCCGGCGGTGCGCGAGGTCGCGGCGCGCCAGATCACGAACTATCAGGTGGATTCGGCCGAGGGGGCGTTCACCGACGACCTGGCCCCGGTCGAGCAGGTCGTGAACCAGCTGATCATCGACTACGCGCTGGGCCGGTAGACGGGCCGCGGTCGCGGAAACCGGCGGGCGCGGGCCGTCAGGTCAGCAGGTGGTCAGCGGCCGATGGCGACCCCGTGCCAGCGCGGATCGCTGGCGCCGTAGAGATTGCCGCTCGCCGGGTCGCGGCCGATCGCCAGGGCGCGCGAACCCGCGCCCCACAGGCCCGCCGCGGCGGCCTGGTGCCCCAGGGATTGCAGCGACTTCGCCAGTGGCGAATCAAAACGCTCCTCGACGTAGACCTGCCCGGTTAACTCGTCGTGACCCCAGCGGGGCGCTTCGAGCGCAGTCTGCAGCCCCATCCCGAAGCGCAGGTGGTTGTCGATGATCTGCTGGTTGGTCTGCACCTGGTAGTGACCGCCGGCGGTCGATCCGAATGCGACCGGCAAGCCGGAGTCGGTGACCATCCAGGTCATAAGCGTGTGGATCGGCCTCAGCCCGCCGCGCAGGAAGTTGGGGTGCTGCGGATCCAGCGAAAAACCGGTCATTCGGTTGTTCAT
>CAYXKQ010000044.1:0-11381 GCA_964465715.1 uncultured Chloroflexota bacterium | reverse complement strand
CTGCGGGGCCTGGTCCGGCTGCGGACCCTGCGGCTGGGCGGCAACCGGTTCCAGGAGGGGCTGCCGGACTGGATCGGCGAGCTCGCCGGACTGGAACGGCTGCACCTTGACCGCAATGGGTTCATGGGGGCAATCCCGGTCGGACTGCTCACGCTCGACCGCCTCCGCGAGCTCGTCCTGGGCGGCAACCACTTCGCCGGACACGTTCCGGTCTGGCTGGCGGGCCTGGAGCGGCTGGAGTGGATTGATCTGAGCAACAACTCGCTGTCCGGTCCAATCCCGGTCCAGCTGGCCCAGCTCGCGGAACTGCGACGCCTGCAATTGGGCGGGAACCGCCTCACCGGGACGATCCCCTCCTGGATCGGCGGTCTGGACCGCCTCGAATGGCTGTATCTGAACAACTGCGACCTGACCGGCCCGCTGCCGCCGGCGATCGCCCGGCTGTCGCGGCTGCGGCAACTCGACCTTTCCAACAACCGCCTCAGCGGACAGATTCCGCCGCAGCTGGGCGAACTTGCCCAGTTGCGCTGGCTGCTGCTGGCCGGCAATCTCCTGGCCGGGCCCATTCCGCCCGAGCTGGCGGCGATCGACGGTCTTGAGCGCCTGCACCTGGGCGAAAACCGGTTCGCCGGCCCGCTGCCGGCCCACCTGGGCGAGTTGGCCAGCTTGCGCGAACTGGAACTCCACTCCAACCGGTTCGCCGGCCCGCTGCCGGCCGACCTGGCCCAGTTGCGGCAGCTGCGCGTGCTGCGACTGGACCGCAACCTGCTGTCCGGCCCCATACCGACTTGGGTGACCGAACTGGCCGAGTTGACTTATCTGAACCTTGCCCGCAACCGCTTCGCCGGGGAGCTCCCCGCCGGGATCGGCGAGCTCGAGCGCCTTCGGCGCCTGCGGCTCGAGCACAACCTCCTTGCGGGCCGGCTCCCGGAATCGCTGACCGAGCTTTCCGAGTTGGCCGAACTGCGGGCGAACGGCAACGAGCTGGCCGGGCCGCTGCCGCCGGGACTTGATCGCCTGCAGGGGATGACCCGCCTCCACCTGCAGCACAACTCGCTCGACGGCGAGATTCCGCCGGCGCTTGGCGGGCTCGCCCGCCTGTATTCGCTGGACCTATCCCACAACCACTTCACTGGCTCGATTCCGGCCGAGCTGGGCGATCTGCCCGAACTGTTCGAGCTCCACCTGGACGGCAACCGCTTCACCGGCTGCGTCCCGACCAATGCCCTGTCGCTGGACCCTGGGTTTTCGGATCTGGACCAGATCGGCCTGCCCGCCTGCGCCGTTGCCCTGGGCGAGTTGGCCGTCCGGGACGGCAAGTTGATCCCCGAATTTGCCAGCCACCGCTTCGATTACCGGGTGGCACTGGATCCGGCCAGGCAATCCCCGGCATTGCTGACCCTGTTTGCCGAGAGCTTCTCGCCCGTCAGCCGGCTGGAATTCCTGGACCGGGACGGGGACGTCCTTGTCGACGCGGATCCCGAAATGGACGGATTCCAGGTCGTTGTGGGTGACTCCGGGTCCGGCGGCTACCCGGTCGGGCTGCGGGTCCGGCTCACGGCTCCCGGGCGATCGTCCGAATACCGCGTCGAGCTTGACCACCCGCGCCCCGACGATGCCGGGCTCTTCGGGATACTGATCGATCAGCAACAGATCGCCGGCGACCAAGAATTCAGGTACCGGGTCGACCACCCGACCCAGACACTGGCAGTCCGGCCCCTGCCTGTCAATCCTTCCGCCGCGGCAAGCATCTCAGGGGTCCCGTTTGAAGTTGACGCGGGCGGGGTAGTCCGCCTGCGGCTCACGGTCGGAATCAACCGGGCCCAGATCCAAACGGTTTCCCCCGACCGCTCCAGGGTGCAAATCGCGGAACTGGTCATCGAGCGCCTGCCCGATGAACGCGCCATCCTGGGCCAGCTTTTTGACTCCGTCGGCGGTCCCGGCTGGCGGGAATCCGGCGGCTGGCAAACTCCCGCCCCGCTCGGGGACTGGCACGGGGTGGAGACCGATCGGGCCGGGCGGGTGATCGAAATCGATGTGGCCGGCAACGGGCTGGCGGGCGTCCTCCCGCCGGCAATTTCTGGTCTGGCGCACCTGCGGCGACTGGTACTTGCGGACAATTCGCTGGCCGGACCCATCCCGGCGGCGCTGTCCGGACTGTCCGAACTGCTGGAACTTGATCTGGCCGGGAACCGGTTCGCCGGCCCGGTGCCCCTCGAGCTGGCGCGCCTGCCGCGGCTTCGGGTGCTCGGGCTCGATCGCAACCTGTTCGATGGCCCCGTGCCCGAAGAGCTGGTCGAACTGAATGACCTGGTCTCCCTGGGCCTTTCCGAAAACCGGCTGGTCGGCCAGATCCCTGAGCGGCTGGGACAGCTTGACCGGCTGGAGATCCTGCGCCTAGCCGGAAACCGGCTGACCGGTTGCGTACCGGCCGGGCTGCGCAACAACACCCTGCGGTTCCACGACTTCGCCGATCTGGGTCTTCCCTACTGCGACGTGGGCCTGGAGCGCTTGGCGGCCGGACCGGCGCAGCTGATCCCGGAATTCGACCCGGCGCGCACCAGGTACCGACTCAGCGTTCCCGCCGCGGTTCCGCCCATTGACCGCATCACCGTCCACGCCGCCGCGTTCGATCCGGACTCCCGGGTCCTCTTCCTGGACGGAAAGTTTGAGCCGCTCCCGGACGCCGAGCCTGACCGACCCGGATTTCAGCTCGACCTGGCAGATCTCTCCGCAGACTCCCCGCCCAGGGTCCTGCGGGTTCGGGTGCGGAGCCGGACATTCCTGCAGACCTACGCGATCTGGATAGAACGCGCCCGGCCGGATGACGCCGGACTGCATTCGGTGTCCCTGTCCGGGGCGATATCGTCGATCCCGGCCGAGCGAAACGTATTGCGCCGCCGGGTCGCAAACCAGACGGCGGAGATATCGATCGGGCTGATTCCGACCAATCCGGCCGCCTCGGCCCGCCTGCTCAGGCAGCTGGGACCCGATGGCAGCTGGATGCCGCCGCCCGCAGGGGGCCGGACCCCGCTGCGCGTGGGCCCCAACGTCCTGATCGCGCGCAGCACCTCCGCCGACGGCACGCGGCAGCGCGACTACGTCCTCGTCATCGTGCGCGCACCCGACCGACCCGGACCCCCGGTGATCACTGCGGCCGCCCGCACCGGCGATGCGGTGCTGATCCGGTGGGACCCGCCGGCCGATGCCGGCGGCGACCAGATCAATGGCTATCGCTTCAGGTACATCTGGGCCGGGGCCGCCGGGCTTCCTGATTTCCACTGGACCTTTGCCGGGCGGGGACGCGACGACCTGGACCCGGCCCAGGTGGTTTCCGGGCTTGAGCCTGGGCTCGCCTACGCCTTTCAGGCCAGGTCCGTGAGCGAGGCCGGCAGCGGCGAATGGTCCGACGCTGCCATAGTGGGGCCGGTCGTCGGGTCCGAGCCCTCGACCGGCGGACGGTAAAGGGCGCGAACGCGCAGTTAGCATCGATCCAGGGGCCGGAGAGATGGTCCCTGGAACGACAACCGGACGAGCCGATCGCCAGATGTGAGCGGGCGCGGACCGGAATCAGCACGAACGCTCCGGACGATGCCGTCGGGCCGTCCGGTGGGAGCCGGAGATTGACATGGATTTAGGAATCGCGGGCCGCAAGGCCCTGGTGGCCGGCGGCGGCCGCGGCATCGGCAAGGCGATCGCCCGCGTCCTGGCCGGCGAGGGGTGCGACGTGGTGGTCGCGGCCCGGACCCGCAGCCAGGTTGAGGCCTCGGCAAGCGAGATCTCCGCGCAGACCGGGTCCATGGCAATCCCGATGGTCATGGACGCGCTCAGCACCGAGCAGGTGAATAGAACCGTCGCCGAGGCCGCCGGGCGGCTGGGCGGCCTGCAGATCCTTATCAACAGCGCCTCCCACCCGGGCGGCGCCGCCGACGCGGTCGGATACATAGAGACCGTGAACGAGGAGTCGCTGCTGAAGGATTTCGATATCAAGTACGTCGGCGCGCTCCGGCTCAGCCGGGCCGCGATTCCGCACCTCAAAACCGCCGGCTGGGGGCGAATCATCAACATTTCCGGCGGCAACGCGCGGAATGCCGGGAATCTGAGCGGCGGGGCGCGCAACATTGCCCTAGTCCACCTGACAAAGACGTTGTCCATCGACCTGGGACCTCACGGAATAACCGTCAACTGCATCCATCCCGGCGCGACCCGCACCGAACGCACGCCCGGCATGTTGGCCGCAAGATCCGGTGAACTGGGGATATCTCCTGAAGAACTCGAGCGCCGCCAGTTCGCCCGCGGGGCCGAGACCGGCAATGCGGTCGGGAGGATGATCGAGGCCGAAGAGGTGGGGTATCTGGCCGCCTTCCTGGCCTCGGAGCGGGCGGCGGCGATCACCGGCGAGGTTGTATCGGCCGGCGGTGGGGTCGGAAGCGCGGTTTCCTACTAGCGGGTCCACCGCGTCCCGGGCGGCAGGCCCATCGCCTGATCCGGCCTACCCCGGTTCCCGTATAAACGTGGGGAGGGCGAGACCGCCCGCCGTAGGTCCGGCGGCGGTCCGGAAAGCAGCGGCCGGCGGATGATCTGCGGCCCGGGCCAGGCAGGGAGGTGACCGGTGGAATCAATTAGCCGTCAGGGCCAAACGGACTGGGTTCGGGTCTGTCCGCTAGAAGATCTGCAGCGTGACGGCCACCGGGTGGTCGCGGCCGAGGGGCGCACCGTGTTGGTGCTGGAGTCGGAGGGGATCGTTTACGCGGTCGACAATCGCTGCCCGCACATGGGGTTCCCCCTCGCGCGCGGCACCGTCAGCGACGGGATCCTCACCTGCCACTGGCACCACGCCAAATTCGATCTTGCCGGCGGCTGCACCTTCGACCCGTTCGCCGACGACGTCACGCCGTTCAGGACGCGGGTGACGGACGAGGTGGTGTGGCTGGACCCGGTGCCGATCGAGGACGACAAGCTCGGCCGCTGGGGGCGCAAGCTCTCCGAAGGCCTGGAGCAGGACATCCGTCTGGTGCTGGCCAAATCGGTTATCGGGCTCTGCAGCGCCGGCGGGGAGGGTGAAGTAGTCTCGCGCACCGCCGCGTTCGGCATCCGCAACCGGTCGGGCGGCTGGTCGCCGGGACTCACCATCCTGGCCGCGATGGCCAACATGCTGCCCGAGTTGTCCGAATCCGACCGACCCCTGGCGCTTTTCCACGGCGTCGTGGCGGTGGCGTCCGACACCTCCGACCAGGCCCCCAACTTCTTCCTCGAACCGCTCGAGACCAGCGAGCGGAGCCCGGAGCGGTATTTGGACTGGTTCCGCCGGTTCGTCGACCTGCGCTCGACGAGCGCCGCCGAACGGGTCATTCGCACCGCCGCCTACCTGGGATTTGAACCGTCTGTGCTAGCCGGGATTGTCGGCGCCGCCGGCACCGATCACCTGTACATGGCCGGTGGCCATTCGCTGGACTTTGTCAACAAATCATTCGAACTGCTCGACCACATCGGCTGGGAAAAAGCCGGCGAGGTCCTCCCCGCCCTGGTCCCCGACGGCATCCTGGTCAACGCCGCCCGCATGGAGGAAAGCGCCAGCTGGCGCATGCCGGCCGACTTGGCCGGAATGCTCCTTGCGGTCCATGGCGAGCTTGACGGACTCATCGCCGAGGGGAACAAAACCAACGGCCGTTCGCGTGCCTGGGACGGGCACCTGGAGCTGGCCGGGTTGATGCTCGACGGGGAGCCGCAAGCGGTCCTGGACGAGCTCAGTCGGCTGGTGGCCGCCGGAGTAGCCCTTACCGATCTGTCCGCCACGGTCGCCTATGCCGCCGCCCGACGCTTGATCCATTTCGGGGTCAGCAACGAATTCGGCGACTGGGAGACGGTCCTGCACACCTTCACCTACGCCAACGCGGTCGACCAGGCGCTGCGGCGCGCGCCGTCCAGGCTGCTGGCGCGCGGGATATTCGATGGGGCGATGTCGGTCCACCTTGACCGCTTCCTGAACGTTCCCAAACAGGTCATCCCGGTTCCCGGCACGGCCGGTGCGACAGGCGACGAGCTGCTGGCCGCATTCGACGGCCAGGGGAACGAGGACGTGGCCGGCCAGATCGTTGCCGACATGGTCGCGGCCGGGCGGTCCGAGGAGGTGGTCGCGGTTCTGGGCCACGCGTTGCTGAGGGAGGATGCCGGTTTTCACTCGTTCCAGATGTATGAGGCCGCGGTGCGCCAGTACCGCCAATTTGCCAGCAGCGCCCTCGGCGGCCACTTCCTGATCGCCGCCGCCCGCTACCTTTCGGCCCATTCGCCAACGGTGCGGGCGCTCGGCCAGACCTACGATATTGCCGCCCGCCTGCTGCGTGGCGAGGACCTGCACGGAGAAGGTTAGGACGCTGTCCCCGCCTCACCGCGGCGGGTGCGCTAGAGCGGGCGCCGCAGCAGGCTGAACGACTGGCCGGTCGGCCCGGGACTGGGCTGGGTGGCCAGGAACATGGCCACGTCCAGTAGCTCCTCGGGCTGCTTATTCCACTCGCCGGCGACCGCAAAGCGGGTATCCGGATCGTGCTGCAGTTCGCGGGTCAACTCGGTGAACACGGGCCCGGGAACGATCTCGTTCACGTCGATCCCGTCCTCCAGGAGTTCCTCGGAAAGGATCCTCGTGACCATCCACAGTCCGGCTTTCGACGCCCCATAGGATGATCCCCGCACCCGGGCGTGGTGGCCGTTGCCGGAGCCGGTGATGATTATCTTGCCCTGGCCGCGCGCCTTCAGCGGCGGGATGACCGCCTTGGCGCAATGGTAGGCGCCGATCAGGTTGACCTCGATCGTGCGGCGCCAGTCACCGATTACGCTGTCTTCCAGCGTGCGGCCACCGTCCAACAACACCCCGGCGTTGAGCACCGCAATGTCCAGGCCCCCGAATTCGGCGACCGTGGCGTCCACCATTGCCCGGACCGACTTCCAGTCCGTCACATCGGTCGCGACGGCGATTGCCCGGCCGCCGCCGGATTCGATTTCCTCGGCCGCCGACCGGACCTGTGATTCGGTTCGTGCCGCGCAGCAGACGCTGGCGCCCTCGCGCGCAAATCCGAGCGCGATCGCGCGTCCGATTCCCCGCCCTGCGCCGGTCACAATCACCGATTTGCCGCTGAGCCGCATGCCGAATGCCTCCCGCTGTCACCGATCGCCAGACCGCCCGGACCGGCTTGAGAAACCCCAGTGTATTGCCCACCCGCCCGGCAGCCGGCGGGTGCGACCAAACTCGGGGCGCTCGAGGGGTCTGGCTGCGCGAATCGCCCGGAGGCAGGGTTGCAAGGACTATCCTGACCCATGGCCCGATCACGACCCGGAACCGAATCCGGAATGCGCGGCATGTTCGAAATTTCGGCCGAAAATGCCGGATCCGCGCCGCTGGCCGCGCGGATGCGCCCCCGCACCCTGGATGAGGTGGTCGGCCAGACCCATTTGGTCGGCCCGGACGCCCCCCTGCCCCGCGCAATCGAGGGTGGATTGCTGCCCTCGTGCATCCTCTGGGGGCCGCCCGGCAGCGGCAAGACCTCGATCGCCCGGGCAATTGCCCATCACAGCGAGGCCCGTTTCGCCACCCTCTCGGCGGTATCCGGCGGGGTGGCCGACCTGCGCAGGATCATCGCCGGGGCCGAGACCGAACGCGGGATGTTCAGGATCCCGACCCTGCTGTTTATCGACGAGATCCACAGATTCAACAAGGCCCAGCAGGACGCGGTGCTGCCCGCCGTCGAAGACGGCACGGTCACCCTGATCGGAGCCACCACCGAAAACCCCTCCTTCGAAGTGGTCGCCCCGCTGCTCAGCCGCGCCCGGGTTTACAAGCTGGAACCGCTCGGCGGTGCCGAGATCGAGGAATTGCTGCGCCGGGCGATCGCCGACCGCCAGCGGGGACTGGGTCCCGAGCCCCCGCAGGTCGAAAACGAGGCGATAGCGGCGCTGGCCGCCCTGGGCGCCGGCGACGCACGGATCGCGCTGAACGCGCTCGAGGCCGCCGTCCACGATGCCGTGGCGCGCGGTGGCTCAGTGGACCGTGCAACCGTCGGTGCGGTCGCCCAGCGGGCCCTGCCTCACGACAAGGCTGGCGACTCCCATTTCGACACCATCTCGGCGTTCATCAAGTCGGTCCGCGGATCCGATCCACAGGCCGCGGTCTACTGGCTGGCCCGGTTGCTCGAAGCCGGTGAGGACCCCATGTTCGTGGCCCGCCGCATCGTCATCCTGGCCGCCGAGGACGTCGGCCTGGCCGACCCGCAGGCGCTGCCGATCGCGGTCGCCGCCCAGCAGGCAACGCACCTGATCGGGATGCCCGAGTGCGCCCTGGTCCTCTCCGAGGCCGCAATCTATCTGGCCCGGGCACCGAAAAGCAATTCGGCGATGAAGGCGTACTCGGCGGCCGCCCGCTCGGTCCGCGATCTGGGCGCAATCCCGGTCCCGCTGCACCTGCGCAATGCGGCGACCGGGCTGATGGCCGAGCACGGGTATGGCCGCGGCTATCTGTACGCGCACGATTTCGACGGCGCTATTCCCCCGGGGCAGGAGCACCTCCCGGACTCATTGCGGGGTGCCGAGTTCTACATCCCGACCAAGCGCGACCATTCGCCCGGGACCGCAAGGTCCGACCCAGGGGGCAAGGACAGCGAACCAACTACCGGCGGATAGCCGGTACCGGGCTAGGCGGGCCGCACGAGGGCCGCGTTGGCCAACCCGGGCGCGCCGACACCTGTCGCGCCCGCCCTTCCTAAAGAGTCAGGACTCCGCGCCCGACCTTGCCCTCGGCCAGCAGCCGAAAGGCCTCGTTGACCTGATTAAGCGGAAAGGTGTGGGTGATCAACTCATCCAGGTTCAACCTGCCGGATTGATACAGGGCGACCATCCGCGGAAAATCGACGCGTGGCCGGGCGCTGCCGTACATCGATCCGACCACCGTCTTTTCATACATCAGGTCGTGGGCGTCCAGGGTGACCGGGGTGTTTTCCGGCGCGTGCCCCACCCAGACCGTCAAGCCGCGGGCCCTGGTGGAACGGATTGCCTGGACGAATGGTTCGCCCACCAGGCCGATGGCTTCGAACGCGTAGTGGACTCCCAGTCCATCCGTCAGGTCCCGGATCGCCTCGACCGGGTCACAATCGGCGGCATTTACGGCATGGGTCGCGCCCAATCGACAGGCCCGTTCCAGCTTGCCATCCAGGAGATCAACGGCGATGATCGTGGTCGCGCCGGCGATCCGGGCGCCCTGGATTACGCAGAGGCCGACGCCGCCGGCCCCGAAGACTGCGACCGTCGATCCCGGTTGCACCTGGGCGGTGTTGATTGCCGCGCCGACCCCGGTCGTGACACCGCAGCCGATGAGCGAGGCCTGGGCGAACGGCATCGATCTGTCGATCGGAATGGCCACGTTCTCATTCACCAGCGAATGGGTCGACATAGAACCAACCCCGTAGAGGAACGGAACCGCCAGCCCGGTCTTGGGCGAGCGGGCCGCGGCGGTGCTTGGCGGAGGGTCGTAACAGACGTTGGGAAATCCCCGCTGGCACGCCTCACAGCGACCGCAGTTGGGCATCCAGGACAGGATCACATGGTCGTCCTCGCGGACGCTTCCCACTCCCGGTCCGATGGCCCTGACGATGCCCGCACCCTCATGCCCCAGGATCACCGGCGGCACAACGTCCGACCAGTCACCCTTGATCACGTGCCAGTCGGAGTGGCAAACGCCACTGGCCTTGAGTTCGATCAGGACCTCCCCGCGACCCGGATCGCCAAGTTCCAGCGCCTCGACCGCGATTGCCTCTCGGTAACCGTGGAGGACGGCGCTCTCTATTCCCAACATTGGGTCGGCAAAGCTCCCTGCGCTCCGGGCGGGGGGCGGATCTTGCTGGCGACTAGATTATTGGCCGGATCCGGCTGTGGCCGGCATTGGGCAGGGGCGGCGAAAATGATCACCGGCCCGGAACGATTCGCTCCGGCCGGGCCCCAACCGAAACCGCAATGCGGCAATTCCGACATCGACCACTCATCAGGAGAGGAAATCCGGTGCAAATCGACCCGGCCCTGTTTCGCCCCGAGGCGGTCAGCCCCGAAATGCGTGCCTTCAACGCCCGCCTGAAGGAATTGATGGACCAGGAACAAGGCAAGGAAATCACCCCCGCCTATCTGCGCCGACGTCGTCGTGAAGGGAGTCCCTGGCAGGAAGCCCAGCGTCGCTTGGATGTCGGCACCGACGAGCATTGTCCCGGACCGGCCGGACCGATCCCGCTGCGCGTCTTCGTGCCCGATCGCTGTAATGCGGTCTACCTGCACATTCACGGCGGTGGGTGGGTGTTCGGCGGCGCGGATCTTGAGGACGAGCACCACTGGCGACGCGCCCAGGAGTGCGGCGTGGCGGTCGTGAGCGTGGAATACCGGCTCGCGCCCGAGCACCCCTACCCCGCCGCGCCCGACGACTGCGAGGCCGCCGCGCGGTGGCTGATCGAAAACTCGGCCGCGCGGTTCGGTACCGAACGGCTGCTCATCGGCGGGGAATCGGCCGGGGCCAATCTTTCCGCGGTGACTATCCTGCGACTGCGTGACCGGCACGGGTATACCGGGTTCGCGGGCGCCGACCTGATGTACGGCGCCTACGAATTCGCCGGGGGCACTCCCGCGCGCCGGATCATCGGCGAAAACAGCCTAGTGCTGCGCCCGGAGTCGATGGCGTTGATGCAGGGCGGGTATTTCGGGTCCACCGACCGCACCGATCCTGACGTCTCGCCCCTGCGCGCGTCGCTGCACGATCTGCCGCCGGCGCTGTTCAGCTGCGGCACCGCCGACCCGCTTTTGGACGACAGCCTGTTTATGCACGCGCGCTGGATCGCGGCCGGCAACCGGGCCGAAATCGCAATCTACCCGGGAGCCACCCACGCCTTCGATGAATTCAAGGCTCCGCTGGCCGAGTCATCCCACCGGCGACGCTACCAGTTCATCCGCGGCGCCATCGCCGGGTAATCTCCTCCGTCGTCCGGATTCAAACCGCGCTCACGGATTCCTCGGCGGCCGCAACCGCCAGTTCGACATCCGTGCCGGTATGCCTAGCGGCCAGATGCCAGCGCCCGTTGGCCCGTAAAGCACACTCCCGTCCAGCATGGCGGTGCGGAATCGCTGGTACTCGCGTGAATCGCTACCAGTCGGTACACAAGTCCAATTGCAAGGTGTACCGGCACACGGTACAATCCCTTCATGATTCGTTCGTTTCGGCATCGAGGGCTGAGGCGGCTCTATGTGCGAGATGACCCAGGCAGGCTACCGCCGGACCTGTTGAGTCGAATCACCGTCGCGCTATCAGACTTGGATGCCGCAGGCAAACCGAGCGATCTCAATTTGCCAGGGTACAGACT
>CAYXKQ010000043.1:0-11452 GCA_964465715.1 uncultured Chloroflexota bacterium | reverse complement strand
GAACCCGATCACCGAGACCTCCAGCTCCGAGTCCCCGAATCTGCGGTATTCCATCTGGACCGGGCCTATCTCGCGGGCAACGCCTGAGGGGTGATCGTGTGGCTCATTATTGACAATGCCGGACCCTTATCGCACCGCCGCGATCCGCCTTTCCTGCCCGTGATCGGGCTGACCTTCCGGGCCATACTGCTCGGCGTCTGCGCAATCGTTGCGGTGGGCCTGCTCTACGTTGCCTACCTCGCCGCGGTCGTCGGCATCCTGCCGATTCCGCAACTGGCCGGGGTATCGGCCGAGAGCGCCGGCCGCCTGGCCGGATACCGCGCGGATGCCCCGAATTTTTCCGCCGTGCTGGAGGCTTCGACGGTGGTCGAGGACCCCGCCGGGGGGCGCGAGATCGGGGTTTCGGCGGTGGCCTTCAACCACTTCGTGGCGGCCTCCGGCCGCGCCGCCCCGCAGCTGGAGTGGGCGCGGGCCCGCGTCGAGGGTTCTGAAATCTCGGTCGAGGGTGAGCTGCGCGGCCACCTGCATGTTGGATTTGCCGGCCGGGCCAATGCCACCGCCGCAGACGGGATGATGCACCTGCAGTTGGCGATCGAGCGCTTCGGGGTGTTGCCGCTGCCCGGCTTCTTGAGCGGTGCCCGGCGGTGGACGGTCGAGGTCCCCGCCACCCCCTACATCCGCTACCTGCTGGGCCGGCCCGGGACCAGCGTGGGGTAGCCGCCTACGCGCCGATCCCGGCGACCGAATCGCCGCCGCCGCGCTTTAGCCATTCGACCCTGGGTCCATCGCGCATTGGTTCCAGCCACTTGACTTCCGGGCGGGGCGGGGACGGCAGGTCTTGCTTTTCGAGCCACGAGCGCGACGTGACGTACTCGAGCATCCCCTGCTCGATCCCGGCCTGGGTCTGCGGGTATTCGGCGTAAAAGTCCAGCAGCGCGTCGCGCTTTATCACCAGCGTCGAGAGCGCCGTGATCGCCCGCACCGAGGCCGGCTGCGCGGTCTGCCCGAGCAGGGCCAGTTCGCCGAAGTGGTCACCCTCGGAGAGTTCGTGGAAGCGGGTCCGGCGGCGGCCGCGGCGGCGGTCGTAGTGCGAGACCTGCAGCAGCGCCTGGCCGCGCCGCAGGAAGTAGAAGTCGGTGCCGTAGTCCCCCTGCCGGTAGAGGATTGCCCCGGCCGGGTGGCGCTGCCAGCTGAAGCGCGCCGCCAGCGATTCGATCTGCTCGGGCTCCAGATGGGCCAGGTAGGTGATGTTGCGCAGGTCGGCGGCGAACACGGTCCGCAGGTACGACTCGTTTAGGGCCGCGGTCAGATCGGAGCGCTGGACCGCCCCGCCGAGCAGCGAGCCAACGTCCAGGATCAGGACCTCGCTCTGGGTTTCGGCCTCGGCATGGATCATCTCCGGCAGACCCAGCGCCCTTTCGAGGTTGCCGAACGCCGAGCCCTCGCCGACCAGCCAGCCGCGCCGCTGGCCCTCGTCGGGATGGTTCGGCACTGAGAGTCGCACCGAGCCGGCGGCCAGCACGTAGAGGTTGCGGTCGCCCAGGCCGGGTTCGGTTATGACGGTCCCGGGCTCGGCGATCAGCAGCCGGCTGCGCCGGGCCAGCTGGCGGCGAAATTTCGGTGACAGCCGCTCGAACAGCTCGATGCCGGCCAGCGACTCCTCGATCCGGCCGGTCCGGATCTTCCAGCCGGCGGAGCGCACGGCATAGCCGGCCCACTCCCAGATCGCGGTCAGGGCCGAGTTCAAAGATCACCCTCGAACTCGGGTTCGTCATCGTCGTATTCGACCTCGCCAAGTGGGGGTTCTTCGAGCAATTGGCCGACCCGGCCGGCGAAGTCGGCCGATTCCTCGGCGTAGCGCTCGAACGGATCGCTGATTTGCAGCACCGCGCCGTTGACCGCGATCGATTCCCAGTCCAGCACGTAGGGCACCACGTCCCAGGCTCCGGAGGCCTCGACCTCCTCCCAGCCGTCGATGTAGGAATAGACCCGGTACAGGCGGCCTTCCCACAGGGCGTAGTCGGAGAGGCCGTTGCGCAGCCGCCGCCAGTTCACGTGGTCTGCCGCGTCGGCTTCGGCCAGGGCCCGCAGGACCTGGCCGCGGGCGAACGCGCGGGTGTCGGTGGGCGGCGTCGCGATCGCCCGCCGGGCCACCGGAGCCGGCAGCAGGAAGCCCATCTCGGACCGCTCGCGCAGGGCCGCGAACACGCTCTGTTCCGACCCCACGATGTGGTAGGCCTGATCCACTTTTAGCAGGTCCCTGTCGCCCCAGCCGGCTTCGCTTTCGCCGGCGATTTCGCGCAGAACGCCGCGCTTGGTGACCCAGTCCAGCTTGCCGCTCAACTTCTCGGGGTCGCTTTCCAGCTGGTCGAGCACCTGGGCCCAGTTCTCGAGCGTCCAGTCGGTGTCGGCGTCGCGCCCGGCGAATCGCCGCGAGGCCTCGTGCAGGTAGAGGCGCTGCACCTCGATGGCGGCCACCGAGCCGTAGCGCTCGTCCTGGACCGTCCAGTCTCCGTCGGTGTTGGCCGCGATCTGGCGCAGATCGCGGACCGGGGTGCTGAGCGCCAGCGGCTGGGTCCAGCCGCCGTCAAGGAGCTGGGTCACCAGCGCGGCGGTGCCGATCTTGAGCGCGGTGGCGTACTCGGAGCGGTTGGCGTCGCCGATGATCACGTGCAGGCGGGCCCGGGTCCCCAGCGGTTCGTCGCGCAGGTTGATGATCGGGCGGCCGCCGTAGCGGACCCGCCGTGAAATCCCCACGTCGGCGAACTGGGCGCGCTGCGAAATGAAGTAGCGGGCCCCTTCGCCGCGCCCGCCGAAAAACACCATTCCGGCCCCGGCGAATATCTGGCGGGTGACCAGGAACGGCATCAGGCCGGCGATGACCAGGTCGTCGTCGGGCCGGCGGCGCATCGAATAACTCTCGTGGTAGCCGAACGTGTTGCCGCAGTAGTCGGTGTTGCTCTTGACGAAGTAGATGCTCTCGTCCTTGCCCAGCCGCCCTACCGTCTCGCCCAGAATCGGCTCGACGGCCATTTCCTGGGCCACCAGCGAGGCCAGGGTGCGGCATTCGGGGGTGGCGTATTCCAGGTGCCCGGAATCGATCAGCAGGCGCCCGCCGTTGAACAGAAAACCGCCGTTGGCGGGGGTCTCGCCCCACTCGCGGGGCGCCGGATCGACCACCCCGTAGCG
Organism: uncultured Chloroflexota bacterium; assembly: GCA_964465715.1. GTDB lineage: Bacteria > Chloroflexota > UBA11872 > UBA11872 > VXNJ01 > VXNJ01. The sequence goes on along the minus strand of CAYXKQ010000043.1, from coordinate 8,263 downwards.
GTAGCCGTCAAAGATCTCGGTCTTGACCATCGCCGCCGCCAGCGGCGCGTCAACCGCGCCGGTTACGCCGAATTCGACTTCGGTCCCAAACAGCGCGTCCTGCATGGTCTTCTACTGCCCGCCCGGTTGCGGCGTCGGATCGGGGATTTCGCGGATGATCCGCCGTACCCGTTCGCCGAGCTCCTCTTCCTTGCCCTCGTCCGGTGCGTCGGCCGGATCGGTCTCGGTCTCGGTGTCCGGTTTGACGGGCGCGTCGGTCTCCAGGCAGATTCCGCCCGGTCGGGCGCCGATTTGATCTGAATGCACCTTCAACCTGCCTTTCAAATCAACCCGGTCATCACCAAGGTGCCGCGATTATCGTTCCACGACCGCGACCAGCCCGGAGCGGTCCAGGACGCGTTCCAGGGCGGCGGGGTCGGCCGCTCGCTCGGCCGCGTCCGAGAGTCCGTCGATATCGCCGGAATGGACCGCGCCCAGATCGATCCGCAGCCGGCGGCCGCCAAGGCGCAGTTGCACAAAGTCCCATTCGATCGCCTCGATCAGCCCGCCGAACCGGGCGACCAGCAGGCCGCGCAGCCGGGCGCGCGTGTCCCCCGGCGCCCGCCGCAGGGCCGCGCCGGCCTGCCCTTCCCCGACCAGGGACCGCATCCGGCCCTGGACGACCAGCTGGCGGTGGACCGAATAACGCGGGTCGAGGTAGTGGTAGGCCAGATCAAGCCGCTGCAGTTCGGCCGCCGAAAGCGGTTCACCGCCGTCCTCGAGGGCGGCGGCCAGTTCGGCCTTGGCGCACCAGTCGATCCGGTCGGCGGCGGCGGCCGGATCGCTGCGCAGCTGGTCGAGCAGTTCGCGGCTCTGGCCGACTATCCAGGCGGTTTCATCTGATTCCGGCGCCGATGCGGTGACCGCGTCCAGGTAGATTTCCAGCACGTCCAGCACCCCCAGGCGCCCCCGCGTGGTGTCGACCACCGCGCCAAGGCCCGGGTCCCGCGAGAAGGTGCGCATTGCCCGGACCGGGTCATCGAGCAACACCCCGAAGTCGTGGCCGGCCTCGATTCGGTCCAGCACCAGCGCCGTAAGGCCCGCCTTGAGCGCGGTCTGGTAGTGCGAACGATTGGCGTCTCCGCAGATCACGTGCAGCCGGCGGTAGCGGTCGGGCCGGCTGTGCGGCTCGTCGCGGGTGTTGAATATCGGGCGGTCGGTGGTCGTGTTTATGCCGCTGACGCGGGCGAAGAAATCGGCCCGCTGCGAAATCTGCAGCCCGACCGACCGGTCGGCGTGCCGGCCCTCGCTGCCGAATTTGCCGGCGCCGGTCAGGGCGATCCGCGCGACCAGGTAGGGGACCAGCTGGCCGATCAGGAACCGCAGGTCCAGCCGCCGGTCGACCAGGTAGTTCTCGTGCGTGCCGTAGGAGCGACCGTAGTAGTCGGTGTTGTTCTTGACCACCAGCACCTGGCCCTCCAGGCCGGCGGAGTTGCGGACCTGTTGGCAGGAGAGCATCAGCTCCTCGCCGGCGGCGTCCTGGCGGACCAGTTCGAAAACCGAGCGGGTCACGTCGGTGCAGTACTCGGGGTGGTTGTGGTCGTTGTAGAAGCGGGCGCCGTTGGGCAGGACCGTGTCGGCGATGAGTTCTTGCCGCGACAATCCCGCGCTGCGGCGCCGGTTATCGGCCAGATCGCCCGGATCGCGGGCCAGGCGGTGGCGCCGGCCGAAGAGGTCCAGGCGGCCGTCCTCGCGCGAATAGTCCCAGCCCCGGAACACCGGTTCGATGTCGGCCGCCCGCACCAGCGTCGAGGCCTCGAACGCAAAGTCCACCGGGGCTTCGAAATCCAGGCAGATCATCCCGTACTCGGTCTCTATGCCCATCGGGCGCAGGACGGGTTCCGGGGCGCTGTTCCCGCGGGTTTGACCGGCCGGATCATGGGCGGGCTGGACGGTTGACCTCACCGGGCCGACTCCGCCCCGGCCCCGACCGCTGCGGCTGCTTCCGGGTTTCCCGCGGCTCCGGGACCCGTCGGCGGGAACTTGACGGCGGACGGCATTTACAGGTTCGCGATCTCGACCGGTTCGATGTCCCCGGCCGGCGTGAACCCGAAAACCCGGCCGTAGAAATCAAGTTCGGCCTCGGTCGCGCGCTGGATGTTGGCCGCCTGCCGGAACCCGTGCTGCTCGCCGGGGAACGGAACGTATGCGACCGGCAGTCCCTTGCGGCGAAGTTCGGTCACCATCCGCTCGGCCTGGTCGGGAGGCACGATTTTGTCCTCGAGGCCCTGCAGGAAGATGACCGGGCAGGACAGGCGGTCGACCGCGTTGATCGGTGAGCGCTGCCGGTAGAGATCGGCCCGCTCGGGGTAGGGCCCGATCAGCGAGTCGAGGTAGCGCGACTCGAACTTGTGCGTGTCCCGGGCCAGGGCGGCCACGTCCGAGACACCGAAATAGGAGGCGCCGGCCGTGAAGACCTCGCCGAAGGCCAGCGCGCACAGGGTCGTGTAGCCGCCCGCCGAGCCGCCGCGGATGGCCAGACGCGCGCCGTCGACGCGGCCGCGATCGACCAGGTACCGGGCGGCCGCCTCGCAGTCCTCGCGGTCGAAGACCCCCCAGTTGCCGTTCAGCAGGCGCCGGTAGGCGGCCCCGAAGCCGGTGGAGCCGCGGTAGTTGACATCGACCACCGCAAATCCGCGCGTCGTCCAGAACTGGATGGCGAGGCTGAAGCCGGCCCCGGTGGCGCTGGTCGGACCGCCGTGGATGAAGGTGAGCAGGGGCGGCAGCTGGCCGGCGGGGGCCGCAAATTCAGGATTTCTGGGCGGATAGTAAAAGGCGTGCGCGGACTGCCCGCCCGAAGTCGGAAACGTGATCGCCTCGGCCTCGGAAACAAAGGCCGGATCAAGTTCGGGTCCGGAAGAGGCGCGCAGCGTCTCGACTGTTCCGGCGCCCGGGTCTATCGCGACGATCGCGGCTCCGGCGGCGGGACCGGCGGCGGCGCAGATGATCCGGCCCCGGCATGCCGCGGTGAAGGACCCGAACGCGTTGAACGGGGTCTCGATCTCCCGCAGCTCGCCCGATTCGACATCCAGCACGCCGAGCCGGTGCCCGTGGGCATTTGAGAACTGGGCGACCAGGCGCCGCTCGTCCAGCACCGCGTAGCTGGACATTGAGAATTCCCACTGCGGCTGTCCGAAATCGGCCGGCATGGACTTTAAGGTCCGGAACCCGCCACCGTCCCAGCGCTGGATGTTCCACCAGCCGGTTTGATCGGAGACGAAATACAGGCCCCCGTCCGGACCCCACTGCGGCTCGATGACCGAGACCTGCCCTTCCGCGTCGCCGGCGATCCGGCGCGCCCCGGAAAGGCCCCCGTCGCGTTCGACCCGAGCCAGCCAGAGCTCGGTCGCGTCCCAGGGCATGTTCGGATGGTTCCAGCAGATCCAGGCCAGCTGGCGGCCGTCGGGGCTCAGGCGCGGCGACGAATAGAAGTCGAACCCTTCGTGGAGATTTTCAGCTTCGGCCGGAGCGGCCCCGTCGGTGGCAACCGCGGCCAGATAGTTTTGAGCCTCGAACCCTTCGCGGCGGTGGTCCTCCACAACGCAGATCAACCGGCCGCGACGATCATCGGCGGTCGCGTCGGCATAGCGCAGCGGGCCGGCGGGGGTCAGCGGAACCGGGTCTTCCGAGCCGTCCACGGGACGCCGGTAGAGGCGCTGGTCGGCAAAGTTCGAGTAGTAGCTCACGCCCGCGGAGACGGCGAACGAGCCGCCGCCGTACTCGTGGACCAGGGTGCGGGCGCTGTGCCGGGGCGGGGTGACTTCCGAGAGTTCGCCGCGCCCGTCGCAGCGCATCGCCACGTAGCGGCCCTGCTCATCGGGCCGCGATTCGACCCAGTAGAGATCGTCGCCATCCACGTCGAGTTCATCGAATCGCAGCGCGCCGGCGGTCAGCATCGCCGGATTGATCGGCGAATCCCAGGAACCGTAGGGTGCTATCTGCGGGTCGGCCCGGTCGTTACCCATTGACGCCCTTCAACTGCTCTCTGAACCTGCAATCATCGCAGGCCGTTTCCCGGGAAGGGAACGCCGCTGAGCCGCCGGCGCCCGCGCTCGGGATCAGGGTGATACTTCGACCAGCTGCAGAAGGTGGGATTTTGCCTGACAGCGCCAGCGCCAGGGAATGCCTGACCAGCCCAGCCCGGGGCTGACGTGGCAGAGGTATCCGTCCAGCAGCATCACCCCCTGGGCGTCCGGCAGGCGGTTGCGGGTGTTGGTGGAGATCGGCAGCAAGGGCGGACAGACCTGCCCGCCGTGGGTGTGGCCGCTCAGGGCCAGGTCGCTGCGCCGGCCGCCGAGATCGAAGACCCCGTCCGGGGTGTGGGTCAGCAGCAGGACCCCCAGTCTTTGGTCAACGCCGGCATAGGCGGCGGCCAGATCGTGCCGGTAGTGGTAGGGGTCATCGGTCCCGACGAGGTTGAAGCTGGCTCCGGCGTGCTCGAGCACCAGGCTCCGGTTGACCAGCAGCTCCACCTCCCAGCGCTCAAAGCCCTCCTCAAGCACCCCGGGCGGGAGCTCACGGTCGTGGTTGCCGGGACAGGCGTATATCCCCAACCGCGGTGAAAGGCCGGCCAGCGCCCGGCCCAGCGGATCCATGCCGGCGGGGCGCTCGACCAAATCTCCGGTGAGGCAGACGATGTCGCAGTCTGTCCCGGCCAGGTCCCCGACCGCGCGGACCGCCGCCGAGCCGGCCCCGCGGGCGTGGATGTCGGACAGGTGCAGGATGCGCAGTCCGCCCAGGCCGCTCCCCGGGGGCAGGGGCAGGGTTATGGATTCAAACTCCATTGCCGGCCGATGGGCGCGTTTTGTTCATTATTTGGATTGCCGACCTTGGTCAATACATCCACCCGAAAGAATGCACCACGATGGAAGAAAGGCAAATCCGAACCATCGGTTTGCTCACCGGCGGCGGCGACTGCTGCGGACTCAACGCAGCTATCCGCGCGGTTGTCTTGCAGGCCGTCAAGCGCGGCTGGACCGTGCGCGGCTACCGCAACGGCTGGGCCGGCGCGCTGGCGGACGACTACTCCGAACTGGTCCCCGAGGACGTTGCCGAGATCATCTACCAGGGCGGAACGATGCTGGGCACCTCGCGCACCGACCCGCGCCGCGACGAGGACACCTACGCCCGCATCAAGCGCCTGTTCGACCCCGGCGGGATCGACGCCCTGGTGGCAATCGGCGGCGACGACACGCTCTCGGTGGCGGCCCAGCTGGCCGCCGACGGCTACCCGGTGGTCGGGGCCCCCAAGACGATGGACAACGACGTTACCGGGACCAACTACTGCATCGGCTTCCACACCGCGATAACCCGGGTGACCGAAGCCATCGACAGCCTGCGCACCACCGCCCGGTCGCACAGTCGCGCAATCGTGGTCGAGACCATGGGCCGCGACGCCGGCTGGGTGGCGGCCTACGCCGGAATCGCGGCCGGTGCCGATTACGTCCTGCTGCCCGAGACCGAGACCGACGTGGCCGACGTGATTGCAGCGCTCGGGCGCCGCCACGCGGCCGGCCAGCCATACGCGCTGGTGGTCGTCTCCGAGGGGGCCCAGGTCACCGGCCTGGGCGACACTTCGGCCCGAGTCGACGAGCGCGACCAGTTCGGCCACGAGTTGCTGGCGACCCGCCGGCTGGCCGCCCGGCTGGCCACCGCGATCGGCGAAGGCACCCCCTATTCGACCCGCGAGGTCGTGCTCGGGCACACCCAGCGCGGGGGCACGGTAAGCGCCTACGACCGGGTCCTGGGAACGCGTCTCGGGCGCGGCGCGGTGGCCCTGGCCGAGCGCGGGCGCTGGGGGCACATGCCGGCGCTGGTGAACCAGACGATCGTAGATTTCCCGCTTGACGCCGCGGTCGGGACCAACCGCAAACTCACCGCCCAGCTGCTGGACGTGGTAGAGGACTTCCAGTAATTCGACCGGGAGCCGGGCCCCTATCCGGGCACAGAGCTTTCTTCGTCGCGCCAACTCGAGCCCGCCGGCAGATCGATCCAATTGCCTTGTCCAGACACTGGCCCGAATAAGGACGGCTATGCGACCAAATCCTTCGCCGCTATTGGCGTAATGCCGAATTGCGCCGCCACTTCAGCCGGTCGGTCAGTTCCATAGGCAAGGCGTAGCGCCCGCCGAAGAAGTACGGGTTCCTCGGCGGGAACGCGGACCGGTTCCTGTTTGCGCCACCCGCGAGCCGAAAGCTGCGTCATGAGGGAACGATAGCGGTCCTGGTTCAAGATCTGCAGATCGAGTCCACGACGAACCAGCGCCGCGATCGACACCCCCCACTTGGCTTTTAGCAAGCCGAAATCTCGCAGGGTCGATGTTTCCCGGATCGCCTTCATCGCTTCCCTTTTCGGAATCAGCAGGGCGGCCCCAAATCTGAAGGCTTCCTTTTCCGCCCGCTTGGCGTCCACGCTTCGGATCTGATGCAACGTGAGGTGGCCGATTTCGTGAGCGATGCTCAGCCGCTGCCTATCTCCAGGGCTATGACGGTTGAAGCAGATCATTGGGCGGCCGGCTGGATAACGTGGCCACGCCGACACCGCTGAAAACCGCTCAGTTTCGCCCGAAACTCCAAATACGACTGCTCCCGCGCGCTCTGCGGCTCTGATTACGTTCGTAATTGGTTCGTTGCGATTGACGCCCAGTTTCTGACGTACGAATACGGCCAGAGTCTCAATCTCATCCAGGTCAACGTCTTTGCCAACGGACTCAAGCGTCACCTGATTCAGCGGAAGACGCTCTTCAATGTCCCAGATCAATTCGACCGCGTGCAGGAAATGGGCCCGCAAGCGCTTTTGGTCGATCTGCCGCAATGACGCCCGTTTCCGATACCGGAGGCTCATCGTGGACACGTCCGGCACGAATCCGCGGCCAAAGAATCCCAACCCGTAGCCAGTTCCTTTGCAAATTGCCCGAAGCGTGTGTTCAGACGCTTCGCCACCGTTCTCGATTTGGGAAATTGCCGATTGCGAGACGCGCGCGATTCGGGCGAGTTCGGCTTGTGTCAGCCCCAAATATTGGCGCGCCAACCGGACACGCTCACCGGTCACATAGCTCCTTTTTCTTCTTCGTCTATACGCAAGATGCTCGGCAGGCCACCGTCATCGGCGGGAGCGAACGTAAGCGCGTCCAGATCAGCATCGCGCAAGATTGGAATTCGCCAATCCAGGATCGGATCCCTGCGGTACCGCCAATTCCCGCGCGGCATTCCAAGATGCAGGGTCAAGGTCCCATCGTCGTCATTCATCCAATCAAGTACGAGATTCGCCGGTCGATCACCTTCCTTGCCCAGATCGAGCGGAATTTGCAAATATCGTTGCAACCAGTATTCCAGTCGCCTTCTGGTGCCTCCGGGCGCGGGAGTCGTGCCTCCGGATGACCTGAGGACCCGGATCATGTGGTTTCCCGGAAGCCGGACGTGTATTCCGGAGTTTGGAATTCCGGCAACCAAATCCCAGTCGGCCGCGTCTTCAGAAGCTATTGCGAGGCGACGCCGTGTTTCGTAGCGCGCGGCATGCGCCCAGAACCACCGGTCGCGATCGGCAGCCCGCGGCTGTAATTGATCCGCGTAGTTGACGCCATCAATCAACGCATCCCAAATGCGAGGGAGGCAACTGGCGGCAAGTGGTTCGATGTCTTCGGGCTTGAGCATAGTTTTCTCGCTAATTTTATTAGCGGATTAGGCGAACACTTATATTATAAGCTGCTTTGTTACTTCCGGCGTGTGCCCAGCCGCCTACATCGGCCAACGTCGGCACCGACGATTGCCGCAATTAGGGGCAGCTTTTTCGAAAACCGTACGAGGAGGTACCGCTCCAACGGTTGGGGCCCAAACTGCAGGCGGTTCTGATGCAAGACCCGTTCCGCACCGCCAAATTCCTGGAGCCGACAGCTTCCTCACACGTTTATTGGCGCTTCAGATCCTTAACGCCCATGCTGCGGTATTTGGAGTGGCGCTTCTTCAAAAGCTCCGGGGCTGAAATTTGGATCAGTCCGGAAAGTTCCGTTATGAGCCGTTCCCGCAGTAACCGGGCGGCCTCGGGGCCATCGGTGTGAGCCCCGCCCGGTGGCTCGTCAACTATCCCGTCGATCACTCCGAGCTCGATCAGGTGCGGCGGTGTCAGTTTCAAGGCCGCGGCCGCGGTCTCGGCGAACTTGTAGTCGCGCCAGACTATGCTGGCGGCGCCCTCCGGCGACGCCACCGAATAGACCGTGTTCTCCTGC
>CAYXKQ010000042.1:0-11465 GCA_964465715.1 uncultured Chloroflexota bacterium | reverse complement strand
CCGGTCGTGGGAGTCCGGTGCGTTCGAGGAGGTGCGGCCGATCGCCTGAATTCCGCGGCGCCTGCTTTTAAAACAGAAAGCGCACATAAGCTCTCTGCTGGTGGTAATAACTCTTGACATTACTGCGCTCAACCTTTATTATTTGTTGTCGGCAAGTTGACAGAGACGTCAACGCCAGTCTCTTTGAGAAAGGACCACATGCAATGCCGCAGTTGATCCGCCGCCCCTCCCGAAACCGCCTCGCTCCGGCAAGCGCCGATTTCGGTTTCCCCTGGGCCCGTCCGCTGCTCAGCGAGTTCTTCGACCTGGGACGCGAAATGATGGTCGAGTCCTACGTCCCGATCGACATGACCAGGACCGATGAAGCGGTCACGGTAGTCGCGTCCGTTCCCGGCATCGATCCGGACGGAATCGAAGTGACCGTCGATCGCGGAGTTCTGACCATCGCCGGCGCGTCGGCCGATTCAGAGACAAACGGCGGGGACTACATCGTCCGCGAGCGCCGAATCGGTTCCTTCGAACGCTCATTGCGGCTGCCCCGCGGAGTCGACCCCAGCGCCGCCTCCAGCAGCTACGCCAACGGTGAAATCACCGTCCGGATCCCGCTGGTCGACGACCACAAGCCGCAGCGAATCAAGGTGTCGAAGAACTAGACCATCGGAACTTCGCCACGAATTCGGCCCCCGCGAGTGCGGGGGCCGTTTTTTTGCAATTCGCCGGGAATCGCCCGCCGCTGGCCGCAGATTCCAAGAATAGGAACAGTGGCAATTTCGGAGGCTAACCATGCGCGCGCAAATCCGGATCGACCCGCAATCGGTGCTCGGCCAGATCGACCCGATGCTCTACGGAGTGAACGTCGAGCACCTCGAACGCGCGGTCTACGGCGGTTATTGGGCCGAACTGATTCGGAACCGCAAATTCGCCGGGCCCGACGACGCCCGCCCCGGCCGCGGCCGGCCATCCCCCTGGGAGCGCGAATTCCGCGATCCGGTCGGGTTCGGAGTCGTAACGGGCTGGGAGCCATTCGGGGCCGGTCCGGCAGTCGAATACGCCCACGACAACTCGGTCTTCTTCAGCGGCGGTCAGTCGCAACGCATCGATCTGCTCGCCTCCGACGGGGGCCCGCGCGGGATTTCCCAGCCGGGCATCGCGGTCCAGGGCGGTGAGGAATATCAGCTGCGCGCGGTGCTGCGCGCGCGCGGACCGGTCGGACCGGTCAGGATCGGTCTCGGCGATTCGGTCGCCGAGGTGCTGGTCGACGATGAGGACCTGGCGGGCGAATGGCGGACCATCGAAGCCGGACTCGTGCCGAAAGCGGGCGGGAATTTTGACTTTCGAATAACCGCCGGCGGCAGCGGCCAGCTCTGGGTGGGGGCGGTTTCGCTGATGCGCGCCGACCATCACCGCGCCGGCGGAATTCGCCAGGACGTCGCCGAGCGCCTCAAGGCCGCCGGGATTACCCTGATCCGCTGGCCGGGCGGGAACTTCGCGTCCGACTATGACTGGGAAAGCGGCATCGGACCGCGCGATCGGCGTCCCACCGAATTCAATCGCGCCTGGGGCGAATGGGAACCGCACGACCTGGGCACCGACGAATTCCTTGCCCACTGCGAGCAGTGGGACCTGACGCCGTTCCTGACCGTCAACGCCGGCTCCGGCACCCCCGAACAGGCGGCCGCCTGGGTGGAGTACTGCAACGGCCCCGCCGAATCCGAATACGGGGCGCTGCGCGCCGCCAACGGGCGGGCAGAGCCCTACCGGGTGCGCCACTGGTCGATCGGCAACGAGATCTGGGGCAACTTCCAGGTCGGTCACGTCGACGCTGAAACCTACGCGCGCCGCTGCGTCGAATTCGCCGAGGCCATGCGCGCGGTGGACCCGGACCTGCACCTGACCGCGGTCGGTCACGTCCGCAATGTGCTGGGGCGCTGGAATGAGCGCGTGGCCGGGATCGCCGGCGCCAGCGTGGATGCGATCGCGATTCACAGCTACACCTTGAATCCGGTCAATCTGGCCGAGGAACCAGATCCCGACTCAAAGTACCTGGCGATCGTGGCCGGTCCGGAGACGGTTGATTCGGTGCTTGACGAATCGCTCGCCGTAATCGATGCGCACTGGGGCGCCGGGGATGCCGAAATCTCCTACGACGAATACGGGGTCCGCGTGGACCTCCGCACGACCACCCCCTGGAAAGAGGTCTACACGCTGCGCGATGGCCTTTGCATTGCCGGGATCATCCAGTCGATGCAGCAGCGCTGCGCGCGGGTGCGGATCGGCGCCCAATTCAACTTCGCCAACCGACTCGGGCTGATCGACGTTGAGCCGGATTCGATTGCCGAGACCCCGTGTTACCAGGCCTTTTCCCTGCTGGCAAACAATGCCGGCCCGCTGGCGGTTGCGAGCACCTGCCGTTCGGAGGGATTCAGCACCTTTGGCCTTGGCACCGAACCCCCGCAGCGGGACGTTCCCTGGCTGCGCGTAGCCGCCACCGCCAGCAACGACCGCGACCGGCTCTGGGTGTCGGTGATCAACCGCCATCCGCAAAAGGCGATCTCCGCGGACATCTCCATCGCCGGCGGCTGGCGTCCGGACCCCAGGGCCCGGGTGAGCGTGCTCGACGGCGACGGGCCCAATGCCCGCAACGCCCCCGGCGCGGTGCCCGCCGTGCGCTGCTCGCGCGCAGATTGCGCCATGGCGATCGGCGACAACGGATTTGCGCACGTTTTCGAGCCGCACTCGGTGACGGTGCTCGAATTGGCCCGCGCCTGACCGAGCCTCCGGCCAAAATGGGCCGCGTGCCCCGGGGACCGGATCGGCCGGGGCGGGGCGGCGCAGCCAAACGGGGCGGAACGAGCAATGAACATCATCGTGATCATGCTGGACAGTTACCGGCAGGACCACTTCGGCTTTTACCACCAGGGCCGGCGCGCATTTCCCAACGTCCCGCCCTGCCAAACCCCCAACATGGACGCGTTTGCGGCCGAATCCGTTGTGTTCGACTCGATGTACGCCGAAGCCCTGCCTACGATCCCGGCCCGGACCGCGCTTTTTACCGGCAACCGCACCCTTTTCTCGCGCCCCTGGCAGCCGCTGGCGGCGGAGGACTGCTCGATTTCCTCGATCCTGGCCCTGGAGGGTTACGTATCGGCGCTGATCGCCGACGTGTACCACTACCGGGCCGCGGACCAGAACTTCCACGCCGGATTCCACGCCTATGAGTGGGTGCGTGGACAGGAATACGATCCCTGGCGCTCAGAGCCTCCCAGGAGCGACCTGGCCGGGTTCACGAACGAGCATTACGACGAACTCTGGCGGGCCAATGTCGCCCAGTTCATCGTCAACACCGAGGAATTTGAGCGCAAAGAGGACTGGTTCGCATTCAAGGTGGCCGACCTGGCCTGCGATTGGCTCAAGCGCAACCGCGGGCAGGACCGAGTCTTCCTGTGGATGGACAGTTTCGACCCGCACGAACCCTGGGATCCGCCGGCCGAGTTCGACGTCTACGGCGATCCCGACTACCGTGGTCCGCGCTACGTGATGCCCATGGGCGGACCGGCGCGCAACTGGTACAGCGACGCCGAAATCGACAACATCCGCGCCCTGTACGCCGGCGAAGCCGCTTCGGTCGATGCCGCGGTCGGCATGGTGCTCGATCAGCTGAAGGAACTGGGCTATTACGACGATTCGGTGATCGTTTTGATGGGCGACCACGGACACCCCCTGGCCGATCACGGGAAGTTCCTCAAAGGCGCCGACCGGCTCTACAACGAACAGCTCCTGATACCGTTCATGGTCCGCCTGCCGGGCGGCCGCGGGGCCCGGCGCAGTTCAGCCATTTGCCAGTACCACGATCTGCTGCCCACCCTCCTTGAGGTGGCCGGCCTTGGCAACAGCGCCGGCGACATGCACGGAAAGAGCTTTCTCCCGGTACTTGAAGGCGAGACCGACCACCATCGCGACGCCATCATCTGCGGTTACCACGAGGCGTTCGACCGGGTTATCCGCAACGACCGCTGGAGCCTGGTCCTGCGGCCCGCCGGCGAGCCGGACGAGCTATACGACCTGCGTGCCGATCCCGGAGAGCGCAACAACCTGCGACCCGGCAACGACGAAATTGCAAGCGACCTGCTGTCCGGGTTCGGCCGAATGTACTTCGACCACATTCGCCGCCAGCCGCAGGGACGGCGCCACGGCCTTGAGAGCAATGGCCGCAATCTGGGCGTCTGGGGGCCGCCAACCGACGATCCGGCCGCGCGGCCGTTCTTGCGGCGCTAAGTGGCGGCGATCCGGCTGGCGATCATCGGCGCCGGCCCGGCCGGGGCGCAGGTGATGTACGCGCCGGCCCTGGCGGGCAACGGCCGCTTCGATTTGACCTGGGTTTACGACCCGGACGCCGGGAACGCGGCCGCGCTGATCGACTCGGTCGGCCGGGGTCGACCGGCCGCCAGCCTGCAGGAAGCATTCTCCGATGGCGTGGAGGCGGCGATCATCGCCTCGCCGGTACAGTTCCACCGCCCGCAGGCGGTCGCCGCCCTCGAGGCCGGACTGCACGTACTGGTGGAGAAACCGATGACCCGCACGCTGTCTGGGAGCAGGGCGATTCAGCGCGCCGCACAGGCCGCCGGCAAGGTGCTGATGGTCGGGTTCATGAAGCGCTTCGACCGCAGCTTCGAGCGGGCCGGGGAGATGATCGCCGACGGCCAACTGGGTACGCTGATCGAGGTCCGCTGCGACTGGTCGCACCGATCGCCGTTCCCCGCTCACGCATCGCGGGCCCATCCCGAGGCCTGGGGCGGGACCTTCCAGGACCACGGATCGCACACGCTCGACCTCTGCCGGCTCTGGCTGGGCGACATCGAGCAGATTTCGGCGGAGATGCGGATCGCCTTCGGAGACCGCCACAACGAGGACGTCGGCGCGGCCGTCTGCCGGCACTCTTCGGGAGCCATTTCCACCCACAACATCTCCAGGATCCACGCCGGGCCAATGCTGGAACGATATGAGCTGGTCGGAACGCGTGGTCGTTTGCAGATCCAGTACTCGGGGCGGGCCAGTTACGCCTCGGCCGACCCGTTCCAGATGACGCTCTACGAATCCGGCGGCAGGACCCGCGACGTGACCGTGCGCGCCCATCCCAACCTGCGCACCGAAATCGCCCGCAATGGCCGCTACTCCCGCGAACTTGGCCACTTTGCCGACTGCATACGCGGCGACGCCGAGAACCGCGCTCCGGGCCAAGCCGGGTCGGCAGCGGTCGAGGCGGTCAACGCCGCCTTCGCGTCCGCCGCCTGCGGGACCAAGGTCACCCTGCCGCTGCGGGCCGAGCCCGATCTGGCCGCTTTTTTCACGGCGCTAAAGGCCGGCGCCGGGGTACCGCGATGAACGGGGCCGGGCTGCTGGTGCGCGGCCTGGCCGCGCACGGCGTCGAGCACGTATTCGGCCACCCCGGTCACGGCAACACCAACATCCTTGACGCGCTGCTTGATGAGAAGCGGATTAAGTTCCACCTGGTCCGTCACGAGCAGGCCGCCGCCCACATCGCTGACGGGTACGCGCGGGTCTCCGGCAAGGTTGGAGTCTGCACCGGCTCGGTCGGACCCGGCGCGACCAACCTACTGATGGGAATCGCGACCGCGATGTCGACTTCCTCGCCGGTGCTGGCCCTGGTCGGTTCGCCGATCCGCGACTGGCTGGGGCGCGGGCAGCTGCAGGAGACCTCGCGGCCCGACACATCGGGCATAGACCAAGCGTTCATGCAGATGTACCAGCCCGTCACCAAGCGGGTCTGGTCTTGCTGGTCAGCCGAGCAGATCCCAGCGGCGCTGCGCAAAGCGTTCACCACCGCCCAGGTGGGAAGGCCGGGGCCGGTGGCGATAGAGATTCCCTGGGACGTGCAGGCCGCGCCGGCCGCCGGTGACGTGGAGCCGCCCGACTCGGCGCTGGTCCGGGGCCGCCCGAGGGCCGGCAAGGCCGAGACCGCGGCGGCGGCCAGGGCGCTGGCCGAGGCCAGATTCCCCTTGATCCTGGTGGGCAACGGCGCGCGCCTTTCCGGCGCCGGCGCCGAGGTCTTGGCCCTGGCCGAATTGCTGGGCGCGCCGATCTCGTCGTCATTCGTGGCCAAGGGGCTTATCCCCGAAGACCATCCCCTGAGCGTAGGGATCTGCGGGTGGCTGGGGCATCCGGTGGCTCATGAGCTGATCCGCGAACGCGCCGACGTGGTACTGGCGGTCGGGCACCGGTTCTCGGACCAGTCCACCAGCTGGTGGACGGAGGGACGGCCGTTCGTTCCCCAGAACCGGATCATCCAGGTGGATGTCGAACCGCGCGAAATCGCCCGCACCTGGCCGGCCGAATCCGCCCTGGTCGGTGACGCCCGCGCCGTTGTCGGCGACCTCATCGACCTGCTAAGGACCCAGGGCGGTCGTCCGGGTGCGGAAGAATCGCGTCGGATAGTGGCGCGCGCCAAAACCGCCTACCGGCTGGATCTGCCGGCGCCCGACGCCGAACCCATGCAGCCGCTGCGCGTGGCCGACCAGGTGCGGCGACTTCTGCCGGCGCGTTCCCTGCTGTCGATCGACACCGGCAACCATGCCCACTACTTCTCGTTCAATTTCCCGATTCGCGATGGCGGATTGTTCCTCAATCCCGGCGGATGGACGCCGATGGGCTGGGGACCGACGGCGATCATCGGCGCGGCCCTGGCTCGACCCGGGCTGCCGGCGGTCTCGGTCACCGGCGACGGCGGGTTCCTGATGGTCTGCCAGGAGGTCGCCACCGCGGTCGAAATGGGGCTGCCGATCATCTGGCTGGTGTTTAACAACCGCGTTCTGGCGGCGATCCGGGAAGGCCAGAAAGCCGATTTCGGCGGTCGCACGATCGGCACCGAATTCCAGGTAGCAACCGACTTTGCCATGCTGGCACGGGCGCTGGGGGCCGAGGGCATATCGGTCAGCCGGCATTCTGAATTCGACGCCGCGTTCGAGCACGCATTGGGACTGGGTCGTCCCTGCGTGCTGGACCTGGCGATCGATCCCGACGCCGAGCATCCGCCGGTGGCCGGATCCTGGTTCGAACCCGGACGCGGGGAGCCACCAGCGCTCCCGCGCGGAAGCGAGCTGCTCTACTCAAGCCCCGACTGACCCCGCCAAAGCGACGGCGAGACCGCGGCGAAAATGTAAGCGGACGGGGTCCGGCCGCTGGCGGCCCGATCCGTCCGTTTGCAACTATTCCCGATTCCAGGCCAATCCGAGCAGGTCGTCCCATGGTCCGAAGCTGGCAATTTGAAGACTACGCGATTGAATCGCTGACCCAGGTCGAGCACGACCGGCCGCGGCTCGGCGACGACGAAGTCCGCGTGGCGGTGCGAGCCCTGAGCCTTAACTACCGTGACCTCCTGGTCCTTGAGGGCTGGGTGAGCCGCGACCTGGTGCTGCCGGTGGTTCCGCTGTCGGACTTCTCCGGCGAGGTGATCGACGTCGGGGCCGGCGTGGCCGAGTTTTCGGTCGGCGACGGGGTGGTGAGCAACTACGTGGCCGACTGGCAGGACGGGCCGTTCCAGGACCGGTACCTGCAAACCACACTGGGCACCCCGGGCCCCGGCGTGGCCGCAACCGAATTGGTACTGCCCGCAACCGCCCTGGTGGCCAAACCGGCCAACCTGACTCACGCGGAGGGCGCCACCCTGCCGATCGCCGCCCTGACGGCCTGGTCCGGAATTTGCGCCGGCGACCCGCTGGGCACCGGCAGCACCGTGCTGGCGCTGGGCACCGGCGGGGTTTCGGTGGTAGGCCTGCAGATGGCCAAGGCGATGGGCGCACAGACCATCATCACCAGCAAGGACGACGAAAAACTGGCGACCGTGGCCGGGCTGGGAATAGACCACGGCATCAACTACCGAACCCACCCGCAGTGGGCGCGTCAGGTGCTTGAAATAACCGACGGGCGGGGCGTCGACCTGGTCCTGGAAGCGGGCGGGGCGCAGACCCTTAACCAGTCGCTGCGCAGCCTGCGCGCGGCCGGCACAGTGGCCCTGTTCGGAGTCCTGACCGGTCCCTCGGGCGAGGTCGAGACCCGGACGATCCTGGCCCGTCGCCTGAACGTTCGCGGCATATATGTTGATTCGCGGGCCCAGTTCAAGCGGATGAACCAGTTCATCGAAAAGGTCGGCTACAAACCATTCATCGGCCAGGAATTTGGATTCGACCAGCTGCCGGAAGCGTTTTCTGCCATGAAGTCCCAATCGCATATCGGCAAGATAGTAGCGACGGTCTGAAGAAATTCACTTCATTCACTAGAAGGACGGGAGTCTGGAAATGAACGTCGTATTCATCATGAACGACACCTGGCGCTACGACCACGTGCGCGCCAACGGCAACGACTGGATCTCGACCCCGAACCTGGATGCGTTCGCGGCCGAATCGGCGGTGTTCGACCGTTCCTACATAGGTTCGTTCCCGACCATCCCCTGCCGTCACGACCTGATGAAGGGTCGCTTCGGGGAGCCGCTGCACTACTGGCGCCCGCTGCAGTGGGACTGCCTGACGTTGCCGGAGGTGCTGCGCGACAACGGTTACGTGACGATGCTGGTCCACGACACTCCGCACATGATGAACTACGGGTTCGGGTTCGACCGGCCCTTCCACGCCTGGGAGTTGATTCGCGGGAACGCCGAAGACCGGTTCCGCACCGACTGGTTCCGCGAGTGGCGCCTGGGCAACCTGGACAAATACCGTTCCCGGACCGGCATGGCCAAGCTCTACCGGCACACGCACGACAAGTTCCTGGAGGAGGAGTTCTTCGCCCCGATGGTCATGGACGCGGCCTGCACCTGGCTGGAGCGCAACCACAACCACGACCAGTTCTTCCTCTGGGTCGATTCGTTCGATCCCCACGAACCCTGGGACCCGCCCCGGCCCTACCGCGACATGTATGCCCAGGGCTACGACGGCGTGGAGGTGGTCTGGCCGGCGTACTGCCGCTCCTCGGACGTCTACACCCCGGAAGAGCAGGAGCACATCGGCAAGCTGTTTGCGGCCGAGTGCACCATGTGCGACACCCACATCGGCAGGGTGCTTAACACGATCGACAACCTGGGCCTGCGCGAGAACACGATCGTGGTGATCATGTCCGACCACGGCCACTATTTCGGCGAGCACGACCAGCAGTCCAAGTCCGGTCCGCTGTACGAGGAGGTCTCGCACCAGATCCTGATGATCCGCCACCCGCAGGGATTGGGCGCCGGCGAGCGCTTCCAGGCCCTGACCCAGCCGGCCGACTTTGCCCCCACCATCCTCGAGATGCTCGGGGTCGAGGCCCCGGCCGCGATGGGCGTCCAGGGCAAGTCCCTGCTGCCGCAGATGGCCGGGTCCTCCGAAACCCACCGCCCGGTGGCGGTGTCCGGCTCGTTCCCCTACGAAATCCTGCCGGCCGGCGATCCGACCTATGCCGGGCGCAGGGTGCCCGCCCCGATGGTCGAGCCTGGCTGGACCCCGCTTACGGTCACCGGCCCGGAGTACACGCTCATCGCCTATCCGGAGCGGGAACGCAACGAGATCTACCACCTGCCCAGCGATCCGGGCATGACCAACAACATCATTGCCCAGCACCGCGACCGCGAACTGGAACTGCACCGCGAGCTGATGGCGTTCCTGGAGACCCACGACAGCCCGGATTGGCTTAAGCGGGTCTACGGTGACGGGCCGGACGGCGTGCAGGTCCCCGAGATCGACGATCACCTCAAGATGGTTCGCAAGCGCGGCATGCCGCTCACCGGGAGCCTGGATGGTGAGATCCTGTGAAATTCCCGCGCCCTGATTGCGGATTGCTGGCAATTCCTCCCAAATCCGATCGGAATCCTCAATGAATGTCGTATTCATCATGAACGACACCTGGCGCTACGACCACGTGCGCGCCAACGGCAACGACTGGATCTCGACCCCGAACCTGGACGCGTTCGCGGCCGAATCGGCGGTGTTCGACCGCTCCTACATCGGGTCGTTTGCGACCATTCCCTGCCGCCACGACCTGATGAAGGGCCGCTACGGCGAGCCGCTGCACTACTGGCGCCCGCTGCAGTGGGACTGCCTGACGCTGCCGGAGGTGCTGCGCGACAACGGCTACGTGACGATGCTGATCAACGACACGCCGCACATGATCAACTACGGATTCGGGTTCGACCGCCCCTTCCATGCCTGGGAAATGATCCGCGGCAACGAGGTCGATCGTTTCCGCACCGACTGGTTCCGGCAGTGGCGCCTGGGCAACATGGACAAATTCCGCACCAGCGCCGGCATGGCCCAGTTCTATCGCCAGACCAGCGACAAGTTCCTGGAGGAGCAGTTCTTCGCCCCGATGGTCATGGACGCGGCCTGCACCTGGCTGGAGCGCAACCACAACCACGACCAGTTCTTCCTCTGGGTCGATTCGTTCGATCCCCACGAACCCTGGGACCCGCCCCGGCCCTACCGCGACATGTATGCCCAGGGCTACGACGGCGTGGAGGTGGTCTGGCCGGCGTACTGCCGCTCCTCGGACGTCTACACCCCGGAAGAGCAGGAGCACATCGGCAAGCTGTTTGCGGCCGAGTGCACCATGTGCGACACCCACATCGGCAGGGTGCTTAACACGATCGACAACCTGGGCCTGCGCGAGAACACGATCGTGGTGATCATGTCCGACCACGGCCACTATTTCGGCGAGCACGACCAGCAGTCCAAGTCCGGTCCGCTGTACGAGGAGGTCTCGCACCAGATCCTGATGATCCGCCACCCGCAGGGATTGGGCGCCGGCGAGCGCTTCCAGGCCCTGACCCAGCCGGCCGACTTTGCCCCCACCATCCTCGAGATGCTCGGGGTCGAGGCCCCGGCCGCGATGGGCGTCCAGGGCAAGTCCCTGCTGCCGCAGATGGCCGGGTCCTCCGAAACCCACCGCCCGGTGGCGGTGTCCGGCTCGTTCCCCTACGAAATCCTGCCGGCCGGCGATCCGACCTATGCCGGGCGCAGGGTGCCCGCCCCGATGGTCGAGCCTGGCTGGACCCCGCTTACGGTCACCGGCCCGGAGTACACGCTCATCGCCTATCCGGAGCGGGAACGCAACGAGATCTACCACCTGCCCAGCGATCCGGGCATGACCAACAACATCATTGCCCAGCACCGCGACCGCGAACTGGAACTGCACCGCGAGCTGATGGCGTTCCTGGAGACCCACGACAGCCCGGATTGGCTTAAGCGGGTCTACGGTGACGGGCCGGACGGCGTGCAGGTCCCCGAGATCGACGATCACCTCAAGATGGTTCGCAAGCGCGGCATGCCGCTCACCGGGAGCCTGGATGGTGAGATCCTGTGAAATTCCCGCGCCCTGATTGCGGATTGCTGGCAATTCCTCCCAAATCCGATCGGAATCCTCAATGAATGTCGTATTCATCATGAACGACACCTGGCGCTACGACCACGTGCGCGCCAACGGCA
>CAYXKQ010000041.1:0-11525 GCA_964465715.1 uncultured Chloroflexota bacterium | reverse complement strand
GACGCCGGACGGGACCCGCAGGTTGTCCTCGAGCACGAAGAACCCTTCGTTGGTCCGCACCAGGTCGGTGCCGCAGACCGCCACCCAGGTGCCCTGCGGCGGCCGGTAGCCGCGCATCTGCGGGCGGTACTGCGGGCAGGTCAGGACCATCTCGGACGGTACGATCCCGTCCTTGACGATCTGGCCCTCGCCGTAGACGTCGCCGAGGAAGCGGTTGATCGCGTTTAGCCGCTGCCGCAGTCCGCGATCCAGAAATTCCCAGTCGGCGCGCGGCAGGAGCCTAGGCACACAGTCGACCGGAATGATGCGTTCGTCGGCCTCGGCGTCGCCGTAGACCGTGAAGGTAATTCCCTCGGTGGCAAAAGACCGGTTGACTTCCTCCTGGATCGCGACCAGGTCCGGTGCGTCCAGGCCGGCGAGCATGGCGTGCAATTCGCGCCACTGCGGCCGCGGATGGCCGTCCTGACCCACCATTTCGTCATATATCGAGGAGCTGAGTTCGTAACTGTCAAAGTCCACCGGGCCAGATCGACTCCTCCGCGACAAACTATCGTCCCCGCTCCCCGCCGCAGGCGCTGAATCCACGAACTTCCCGACGTGGCCGGCGATTCCCCGGGCGGGCCGACAAGCTGCCCGTCGGGTCCGCCCGGCGGCCGGCCGGGGTCGGTGCCCCCGCAGTGGGAAAAGCAGCGTCCCTTGTTCTACGCTACCGCTCCGCCCCGGGGGCCGTTGTTATCCAACGGCCACTACCCCTGGGATCAGAATCCAGAGGTGCTCCGGCAGATCAAATCCGCGCGCAACCCGGCCAGCGTGATCTCCTCCAGTGAATCGACCCGGCGATCGGCGTTCTGCAGCGGCAGGTGCCGGGTGATGGAGTTGGGGACTGCCAGGCAACCCAGTCCGGCGGCCTTGGCGGCGTTCACTCCATGGGCCGAGTCCTCGATGGCGAGGGCATTCTCCGGCGCCGAGCCGAGTGCGGCAGTGACCAGCCGGTAGATCTCCGGATCGGGCTTGACGTTGGCCACGTCATCTGCAGTCTTGACCGAATCGAATGCCTTCCGGATGCCGAGGCGCTCCAGGTGGCCTTCGACCCAGCCCCGCGATGAACTGGAGGCAACGCCGAGCTTAAGGCCCAGCACCCGGGCTTCGGCGAGCCGGTCCGCGACCCCCGGCATGAGCGGCTGCGATTCGACCTGCCGCAGGTAGCTTCGGCGGCGGGCGGTCGTCACCTGCCCGCGGTCCACGCCTCGCCCGATCAACTCCTCCAGATACCCGCAGGCATCGAAGTTGCCCGATCCCGAACCGATGTAGCGCGCCCAGCGGGCGAGCTCCAGTTCCACCCCGTGCGATCTGAAAACGGTCTGCCAGGACCGGTAATAGGGGGTCTCGGTATCGAGGATCACCCCGTCGAAGTCGAAGACTACGGTGTCGATCAACCGCCGGACCGGGCCGCGGCCGCGGCAGGCCGCACCCTAGTGATGATGATGGTGCGATTCATGGTCGCGGTAATGGGCGGCCAGTAGGTCCCCGCCCCAATCGTTGGTGAAATCGCGCCAGACCGAGTGGATGTGGTTGGCCTGGTTCTGGACGTTGTCGTACTCGATGACGAATCCGGGCGATCCGATCGTGTAGTAGTGCCCTGAACCCTTGCGCTCGGGTCCGGCCCAGGCGAACGCGGCCTGGCCCAGTTCGCTGCGTTCGATCCGGCGCCACTGGGTTCCGGCCACTTCCTCGGCCGCCCGGTCGACGTAGTGCTTGACCAGCCTGGCCAGACGCGCGCGTTGTTCGCCATTCAGGTTCTGGAACGGTATCCCGCGCGGGGTCATGCCGGGCTTGATGGTCCGGTAATTGACGGTCAGGATATCGAACGGGGCGACCGGATCGACTATCGCCAGCCGCTTCTGGTCCGGGGTGAGCGAACCCAGAACCGCCCGCGCCAGGTCTTCCTCCTCGGCCAGGATGCGGTGCCCGATCTTGGGGCCGTGCTTCACTTCGGCCGGATTGGCGCCCAGGAAGAGCGGGACCGGGGCAATGTAATCGCCGTCGACGACGTTTATGTTGACCCCGATGTGGTGGCCGCCGACCTTTACGCCCCAGGGGTCGGACCCGCCAGGTTCGCCGAAGACCGAAAAGTAGTAGAAGAGCGGGTTGCGGGCCAGCATCACGCGGGTGTCGTGCTCGGCCCCGGACATCGCCTCCCACTCGCCCAGCACCGCCTCGTGATCGATGATCTCGCGCGCCTGGCGGGCCCCGCGCGCCGAAAGGGCCGCATCAAGCAGCTCCCTGGCCCGCCGGCGCTGCGGGGCGGTCATGGCGTCAAGCCGAAGGCCGGAACGCAGCACCGGCACGTAATTCCACTCGTAGCGCAGTACGTCCTCGAACGGCCTCTGCGCCTGTTCCAGCTGCCCGGCGTCTAGTCCTTCCAGGAACCGGCGCGCCGAATTCGCCAGCCGCCGCGCCGCCTCCGGCGTCCGCTTGACCGCCACCGTTTCAATTGCCATTGGCCCACCCCGCTTATCAATAAATTGATGTTATTGGGGACGGCTTCCCCGCCGGGTCTTCTGCGAGGGCTTACGGGGCGGGTGGGCAATCGAGTAAGGCGAAGGCGGCAAATGCGCACGAACCGGGTGCTGGTGGCGGGCAAGAATCAGGTCTATTTGGAAGAAATCGAGATAGCCGACCAACCCGGTCCGGGCGAGGTGATGGTCGAGACCGAGGCGACTTTCATTTCCGCCGGCACCGAGCTGGCCAACTACACCGCCCTGGACCGCAACGTTTACACCCCGGGGTCCTGGTGCGAATATCCCTGGCCGTCCGGCTACGCCAACGTCGGCCGCGTGCTCCAGGTCGGCGACGGGGTCGGCGGGTTCGAGGCAGGCGACCGGGTCTTCTCCTTTGGTAAACACCAGAAGGTCACCTTCGTCACCCACGGGGGTCCCGGGCTGGGCGCAAGCGCCGCCGGTTCGCTGCTGGTAAAGGTGCCTGAATCGCTGGACGGGGCGGTCGCGGCCGCCTGCCGGATGCCGCTGGTGGCGATGAGTTCGCTTTCAAACACGAAGTGGCGCCTCAACGACACCGTCGGCGTCTGGGGGCTGGGGATGGTCGGCAACATGGCCGCCCAGCTTTTTCAGCTGGCCGGCTGCCGGGTTATCGGGATCGACCCGGCCGGGTTCCGGCGCGACCTGGCCCGGACCGTCGGGATCGGTGCGGTCGCCGCCCCGGAACCCGGCGAAATCAGGTCCCGGATGGACGCCCTGGGCGCCGCCGAGGGCCTTGACATCGCGATCGATGCGGTCGGCGAATCGGCGATCCTGGCCGAAGCCTACAAGTTCGTGCGCCGGTTCGGGCAGCTGACCCTGCTGGGTTCGCCGCGCCGCGAGCACGTGGCTGATATGAACCCGCTCCTCTCGCGGATCCACTGGAGCGGGCTCAAGCTGCGCGGTTCGCTGGAATGGCTGATACCGCTGACCCCCCAGACCGCGATCGACGAATCGACCCTGCACAACCTTGAGACGGTCTTCGACCTGGCCGCCCGCGGGCGCCTGCAGATCGAGCCGCTGATCTCGCACCGGATGTCGCCGCGGGACATCGAACTCGCCTACCAGGGACTGCTCAACGACAAAGAGCACTACAGCGGGGTGGCTCTGATCTGGGAAGACTAGTGCCGGCCCCCAGCCCGGACCGATCCGGGACCGGGCGGTCAGGCCCCTGACCGTGCGGGTCAATCGGGTGCTGGTCCCGGGTCGCTACCGGGTCCTGTTGGAAGAGATTGAAATCCCGGACCGGCCCGGTCCCGGCCAGATAACCGTTCAGACCCAGTACACGTTCATCTCGGCCGGAACCGAGCTGGCCAACTTCACGGGCCTGGACAAAAGCGTCTACGTTCCCGGATCCTGGTGCGCCTATCCGTGGGCGTCTGGTTACGCCAACGTCGGGCGCATCGTGGCCCTGGGTGCCGGGGTCGAAGGCTACGCGATCGGCGAGCGGGTATTCAGTTCGAGCCGGCACCAGCAGATCCAGCACCTGCCGGTCCCGCTCCCCGGGGAATCTGAAAAACCGTTGCTGGAACGCGTTCCCGAAGGCCTGGACGGGGCGGTTGCGGCGGCCTGCATCATGCCCGAGATCGCCCTCAGCGCCCTCTCCAATTCCCGCTGGCGCCTCAATGACCTGGTCGGCGTCTGGGGCCTGGGAATGATCGGCAACATGGCCGCCCAGCTCTACCGGCTGGCCGGCTGCCGGGTGGTGGGGATCGATCCGAGCCGGTCCCGCCGCGAACTGGCCCGGTCGGTCGGAGTCGAAGCCGTCTGCCCCCCGGACCCGGGGGCCGTGCGCTCGGCGATTTGCGCCTTGGGCGCCGACCGGGGTCTGGACATCGGCGTCGACGCGGTCGGCGACGCGGCGGTGGTGGATGGCATCCACGAACACGTCCGAAAGTTCGGTCAGCTGGTCCTGCTGGGTTCGCCGCGGCGCGAACATCAGGCCGACCTTACCCCTCTGATGCGCAGCATCAAGACCCGCGGAATCAAGCTGCGCGGGTCGCTGCAGTGGCTCATCCCTTTTTGGCCGCAGCCGGGGATCGATCAGTCGACCGCGGGCAATCTGGCCACCGTTCTGGATCTGGCCGTCGGCGGGCGCCTGCAGATCGAGCCGCTGATCTCGCACCGGATGGCGCCCCAGGACATCGAACGCGCCTATCGGGGCCTGCTTGAGGACAGGGAATCCTTTACCGGCGTCGCCCTGGCCTGGCAGGGTTAGCGGCCGGGCCGCAATCCGATCACCGCAGCGTCCCCAAGTTCAAATCAGCCCCATATCTGCGGTAAGATTTGCATGTTGTCGCGCAAGGCACGTTTACGCATGGTTCGGAGACGGCGCCAGCCCGGCAATCGGGGTCGGCAAATCCCAGGTCCGGTGTTCGGGGTTGGAATAGCCGTCATTTTTTTTGAAAACGACCGCCTAGGACATTCACCGGCTTGGAGATAGCCCCGCTAACCCAAAACGACTGGGTGCAAATGTCGGCCATTGCCGCACATGCGTGGGTGTTCGCGCTCTGCCTCGTCATAGCCGCGGCATCATACCTGCTGGCCCATTCGATGGCCCCTTCGCTGGTGTATACCGGTGATCTTGATCCGCGCGTCGGAGCGATCATCAGGCTGCTGGTCTACCCGGCCGTGGTCACATTCGGTCTGCTGGCGATCGTGGTCCTGGTTAAAGGGACCCTGCTCGGGCTCGAGGTCCTTCCGGACATTTATCCCCGCATGTTCGTATGAAGATCGACATCCTTTCGGCGATCACCGCGTTCCTGCCGCGCCTGAGCCTGCAGCAGATCATCCTGCTTACCGTCCCGGGTGTGTTGTTGGGCGGCGGCGCGATAACCGGCGTCGTGGTGCTGGTCTTCCTGGCCGCCGCTGGCGGGACCGCCCGCGCCGCGCCGGAACAACCCATCCCCTTCTCCCACGCCATTCACGCCGGTGAGCTGGGGATCGAATGCGAGTTCTGCCATCGCGGCGCGGACGAACAGGCCGCCGCCACCATCCCCTCGGTCGAACAGTGCATGTTCTGCCACTCGGTGGTGGCCACCGACCGCGAGCCAATCCAGCAACTGCGGCAGGCCTTCGAGACCGGGACTGGCATCGACTGGGTCAGGGTGCACCGCCTACCCGACCATGTTCGCTTCGTGCATTCGCCGCACATCGACGCCGGAATCGAATGTTCGACCTGCCACGGCGATGTGGCCAGCATGAGCACCGTCAAGCAGGTGGTGAACCTGAACATGGGCACCTGCATGGGCTGCCACCGCAACACCAACGACGCCTCGATCGGGGAGAACAACCCGCACCCGATCGATCCTGATTTCGCGTCGCTCGACTGCGCGATCTGCCACAAGTAGTCCCGATGAACCGCCAGATCCGTCGCCGCAACTTCCTGCTCGGCTCCGCCGGTGCGCTGCTGGGCAGCGGCCTGATCGTCGGTTGCGCGGCGCCGGAACGCGAATCCCGGGTCAAGAGTTTTGCGCTCTCACCCGAACAGTCGCTGCCGGGCGAGGACCTCTGGTTCGCCACCATTGACGCACACGACCCGGTCGCCGGGAACGGGGTCGTGGTGCGGACCGTCGACGGGCGCGCCAAGAAAGTCGAGGGCAACCCCCGGTTCCCCATCAACCTGGGCAAGAGTTCGGCCCGCGCCCAGGCCGGCGTGCAATCGGTCTATCATCCCGACCGCATAGCCACCCCGCTGCTCCGCACCGGTGTTCCCGGCTCGGGCCAGTTCCGCCCGATCAGCTGGGACCGGGCGCTGGCTTTCATCACCGACCGCATGGGCGATGACGTCCGCGCCACGTTCCTCACCTGCCGCCTGGACCCGGTCAAGCGGCGTCTGCTTGATTCGTTCCGGCTCTGGTCCAAGGCCGACCACGTCAGCCTCGGGCCGGTCGACCAATCGAACCTGCGCTCCGGACTGAGGCAGGTCTACGGGGTCGATTCGATCCCGCACTTTGACATCGCCCGGGCGCGTTCGATCATCTCCTTCGGATCCGATTTTCTGGGCACCGAGCTCTCGCCGGTCGCCTATTCCGGCGCCTACTCAGAGTTCCGCGGCAACGGCAACGGCGGGCGCGGCCTGCTGACCCAAATCGAACCGCACATGTCACTGACCGGAGCCAACTCCGACCGCTGGCTGCCGGTAAACCCGGGTTTTGAGGGCCACGTTGCCCTGGCGATCGCCAACGAACTGGTCAGCGCCGGCCTGGTCGACGCCGCCGCCGCCGAGCGACTGTTCTCCGCATCCGGCGGCATATCCGCGCTGGACGGCTTCACTCCCGAAAGCGTCGCGGCGCTTTCCGGTATCCCGGCCGCCACCATCCGCGAAATCGCGCATGAATTCGTCGACGCCCAGCCCGGCCTGGCGCTGGTCGGCGGTTCGGCGCTCGGACACGTCTACGGCGACCAGATAGCCGCCGCCGTGCTGATCCTGAACCGCCTGGTCGGGAACGATTCCCTGCCCGGCGGAGTAAACGCCAACCCCGAATCGAACTGGGAGCACCTGCACGCGGCCGGACCCGCCATAAGCCCGCGCGCCGCCAGTTCGCTGGCCAACTCCTGGAGCGCCGGCGGGGCCCCCGACGTGGTCTTCGTCTACGAAGTGGATCCGGTCCACGATCTGCCGGCGGCCGGTTTCGAGCAGGCATTGGCGGCGGCCGGCGCGGTGGTCGGCATGGGAACGTTCATGAACGAGACCCTGGCCCGGGCCGACCTGGTCCTGCCCGGCGCCCATCCATTCGAGGAGTGGGGAGCCTACCTGCCCGAACCGTTGCGCGGCGAACTGGTGCTGGGGCTGCAGCAGCCGGTCATCACCCCGCTCACCCAGGCCCGCTCGTTCGGCGACCTCCTGATCGCAGTCTCCTCCGAACTCTTCGGCGAGAACAGCGTCCTCTTCGATTCACAGCAGAGCGCCACCAAGAACATGGTGCTCGCGGCCCTGGGCTTGACACCGGGTGATGCCACCGCCGAGGAGGGTTGGATCGACATCCTGCGGCGCGGCGGGGTCTGGGGGCCTGATCAGGGTCAGGCTCAGGCCTTCGCCAGCACCCCGGCCTGGGACGCCGGGCGCCTGCGGGTGCCCACCTACGCCGGTGATCCGGCCTCTTACCCGTTCCACCTGATACCTTTCCAGACGGTGGGGATCGGAACCGACCCGCAAACCGGGGCCCAACCCTGGCTGCAGGCCACGCCCGACCCGCTGACCACCATGACCTGGAAGACCTGGGTGGAAATGAACCCCGACCAGGCCCGCGCGATGGGCATCCAGCGCGGCGACGTGCTGCGAATTCAGACCATTGCCGGTTCGGCCGAAGTGCCGGTTTACCCGGCCCCGACGATCGGGCCCGGACTGATCGCGGTACCCGAGGGGCAGGGCCGCAATTTCAGCGGTCGCTGGAACGAGGGCCGCGGCAGCAACGTGCGCGCGCTCCTGCCGGACCTGACCAGCGCCGCCGGCGGCCTGGCGTTTGCGGCCGCCCGCGCCCAGGTAAACCGGCTTGACCGAACAACCCTGATGCCCACCTTCGAGCTGATCGAGGACCCCCGCAACGATGCCGAATCTCCGCCGGTAAAGATTGTCAATGGCTAGCATTCCCACCGCCGTCAACAACGAGGCCGCCGCCCGCGCAGCCGCCAACGCCGGCGCCCGGACCATAACGGCCGAGGAACGCGCCGCCAACTCCGGCGGCGTCCGCTGGGGCATGGTCGTCGATGCCGACCTCTGCACCGGCTGCCAGGCCTGCGTGGTCGCCTGCCAGGCCGAGAACAACGTCGCGCTGAACGAGGAACAGCGGGTCAATGAGAAACGCGCCAAGGCCTGGATCCGGATCGAGCGCTACTGGGAAGGCGAATACCCCGACGCCAAGGCCCGCTTCTTGCCGGTCATGTGCCAGCACTGCGCCTCCGCCCCCTGCGAACCGGTCTGTCCGGCCTGGGCCACATATCACAACGAAGAGGGTCTCAACGTCCAGGTCTACAACCGCTGCATCGGCACCCGCTTCTGCGCCAACGGCTGCCCATACTCGGTCCGGCACTTCAATTTCTGGAACCCGGAGTGGCCGGGCGAGCTGGAAAACCAGCTCAACCCCGACGTTACGGTTCGCACCAAGGGAATCATTGAAAAGTGCACGTTCTGCGTGCAGCGGATCAACCGCGCCCGGGTAGACGCCAACCGACAGGGGCGCGAGGTTGCCGACGGCGACGTCGCGCCGGCCTGTGTGCAGGCCTGTCCGACCCACGCGCTGGTTTTCGGTGACCTGAACGACCCCTTCTCGCGCGCCGCCGAAAGGGCCGAAGACGAGCGTTCCTACATCCTGCTCGAAGAGCGCGGCACCGAGCCGGGCGTGGTCTACCTGGCCAAGGTGGACCCGTTCGCCCACGTGGAAGAAGACGAGCACCACTGATGTCGGGACCCGAACCGGCCGCCCTGGCGATCGCTCCCGGCAGCGGTTTCCGCCCGCGCGGGGTCAGCTTCAGCCTGGCCAACGCCGCGCAGCTGCTGGTGGTCCTATTGGCGGTGCTGGGGGTGGTGATGTACGCCCTGCGCCTGGGCGAATGGGGCGATCGCCCCGAATGGGCCTATCCGACCGCAATCCTGATGTGGATGCTGGCGACGGTTTCCAGCGCACCGCTGCTGGCTTATGCCACGCGGATGACGCGCGGCTACTGGAGTTACCCGGTACGCCGCATCGCGACCCTGTTTGCGATTCCTTCGATCCTTGGTTATGCGCTGCTGATCCCGGTGCTCAACAGCCTGCCGTCGCTGGACGGGCGAGCCAGTCTCTGGTTTGAGTTTCGGTTCGGCGCCCCGGTCGTGACCGACGCCCTGGCGGTCGCCACCATGGCGCTGGCCGGTCTGGGCATGCTCTGGGTCACCTCCATCCCCGACTTGGCCGCCAACGGGTCCTGCCGCTTCCTAACCCTGGGCTGGCGCGGCAATCCCCGCCAGTGGCGCGCGCTGAAGATGTTCGCCAAGCTGCTTGGCGCGTTCTATCTGATGACCCTGGTCTACTCGACCATGGTCCTGACCACCGATCTGGGCCAGAGCCTGATTCCGGGCTGGCGCTCGGGTATCTTCCCGGCCTACCACGTGGTTACCGGTTTCCAGACCGCCACTGCGCTGGTGGTACTTGCCGCTTACCTGGTTCGGCGCTTCTGCCCCGAGGCGCGCCCGTACATCGGAACCGAGCAGGCGATCAACCTGGGGCGCATATTCCTGTCCTTCACGCTGCTGGTCTTCTACTTTTTCTGGGCCGATTTCGTTCTGGTCTGGTACGCCCGGCTGCCCGGCGAGATCGCGGCCATGCAGGTGAACATCGCCGAGGTCTACGGTGTCGCGTTCGCAATCGCCGCGGTGTGCCACTTCGGAATACCGTTCGTCTGCCTGATCTTTAACCCGCTGCGACGCCGCTTCCACCTGCTGGCGGTGGTGGCGGTGGTGGCCCTGGTGGGCTCGCTCGCCGACCGGATCCGGCTGTTCGTGCCGGCGATATCGAACACTGAAGTCACCGGCCACGGTCCGCTGGACCCGCTGCCGGAAGCGGTCTGGCCGGCCCTGGACGATGTCCTGTTCATGGTCGGCTGGATAGGCCTTATGGCGTTCGCCTACATATTCAGCGCGCGCTGGATCCCGCTGCTCTCAGGTTGGGAGATGCGCGAGGGGGCGCTGTACCGCGACGAGGTCGATTACGGCCGGGCCAAGTACCTGCTGCTGGCCAAGCCCGACTAGCGGATCGCGAGAGGAGCACCAATGCAAGAACCGGTAATGCTCGACCAGCGAACCGCCGACAAGCGTTTGCTCGATTTCGTCATGACCACGCCGCGCTGGTTCTTCACCTGGTCGGGCGGGCTCGGGTTCGTGTTCATGCTGGGCGCGGTCGTCTTCCTGACGATGCTCTACTGGGGGCTTGAATTCCTGGGTTACTCGCACCCGGTTTACTGGGGATTCCTGATCGTCAATTTCGTTTTCTGGATCGGGATCTCGCACGCGGGCGTCTTCGTCTCGGCGATCCTGCGTCTGACCCAGGCCGAATTCCGCCGGCCGGTTACCCGCGCGGCCGAGGTCGTGACCATCTTTTCGCTGCAGGCCGCGGTCCTGTTCCCGCTGATCCACTCCGGCCGGCCCTGGCGGACCGCCTACTGGGCCTTCCCCTACGACTTCATCCGCGGCATGTGGCCGAACCCGCGTTCGCCGCTGGTCTGGGACCCCTCGGCGATCTTTACCTACCTGACCTCGACGATCCTGTTCGTGTACGTGGCCCTGCTGCCCGACCTGGCCCTGGCCCGCGACCGCTCGCAGGACCCGGTCCGGCGCGCACTTTTCACGATCCTGGCGCTGGGCTTTAAGGGCTCGACCCGCCAGTGGCGCATCCAGGCGATCGCCGGGATCCTGCTCTCGGCGATCATCCTGCCGATCTTCGTCTCGGTGCACTCGATCGTGTCCTGGGACTTTGCCGTCACTTCGGTGCCTGGCTGGCACAACACCGTATTCGCTCCTTACTTCGTAATCGGGGCGGTGCATTCGGGCGTTTCGGCGGTCGTGACCGCGATGATCGTTATGAAGTGGGCGTTCAAACTCGACGACTTCATCACCCGCGACCACCTTGACGCCCTGGCGAGGCTGCTGATCGCGGTGGCCACCGGTTGGCTGTTCTTCCTTTTCCTGGACTTCGGATTCGGCCTTTACGGGCTGGAGCCGACCGAGGTGGACACCTGGCAGCGACGCGTCTACGACTGGCCGTTCCCGATCGTGATCATCGTTTTCATGCTCACCGCATACATAATTCCGGTGCCGCTGTGGCTATTTCGGGCGGTGCGGCGTTCCTATGGTTGGATGTTCTTCACCACCATCCTGGTCAACATCGGAATGTGGCTGGAGCGCTACATCCTGATCGTTCCCGCGCTGGAGCGCAAATCGTCGCTCACCTTTACCTATTCGACCTACATTCCTTCAATCTCCGAGGCCATCCTGGTGGCCGCCTCGTTCGCCTT
>CAYXKQ010000040.1:2581-11547 GCA_964465715.1 uncultured Chloroflexota bacterium | reverse complement strand
TTTTGCCATTTGCTAGGTGCCTTTCGGGCGGGTCCCCAGGGTCGTGGCCCGGGGACAGGTTTGGTACTTTGGTTTTTGGGTGCGACGATCCGATTACGGTGGCGAACTCAATGCCGCCGCCAGGACCTGGTCCATCGAATCAACGAACGTGAACTTGAATTTGCGGCGCACGTCGGCCGGGATTTCGCCGACTTCGGAGCGGTTTTCGGCCGGCAGGATTACTTCCCGGATTCCGTGGCGCTGCGCCGCCAGCACCTTTTCCTTTACGCCGCCGATCGGCAGTACCCGGCCCTGGATGGTCACCTCGCCAGTCATGGCCAGGTCGCCACGCACGCTGCGGCCCAGGAACGCCGAGGCCAGCGCGGTGCCCATCGCAATGCCGGCCGAGGGCCCGTCCTTGGGGACCGCTCCCTCCGGCACGTGCAGGTGCACGAACGCATCGTTGAGCACATTTGGCTGGAATCCGAGCCGGCCGGCATGGCGGGTCACGTAGGAAAGCGCCGCCTGGGCCGATTCGGCCATAACGTCGCCAAGGTTGCCGGTGCAGAGGAATTCACGCTTGCCGCGCGACCAGGCGGCCTCCACCGGGAGCAGTTCCCCGCCGTGGGCGGTTACCGCCAGGCCGTTGACCACTCCAATGCGGTCGCTCGTGTCCTCGTCGCGGTCGGCGTATGGCGCCGGCCCCAGCAGTTCACGCAGGTCGGGGGCCCGAACCACGCGGTGGGCCGGTTCGCCCCCCGCGCGACGGCGCGCTACCTTGCGGCAGACCGCCGCGATGCGGCGCTCCAGTTCGCGCACGCCCGCTTCGCGGGTGTAGCGCTGCACGATCGCGGCCAGGGCCTCGTCGCTGAACCGCAGCCGGTTCTTGCCGGCGGCGGCCAGGCCGTGGTCCTTGAGCTGGCGCGGGACCAGGTGGCCCTTGGCAATCGCCATTTTTTCGCGGGCCGTGTAGCCTTCCAGGCGGATTATTTCGAGCCGGTCGCGCAGCGTTGGGGGGATGCCCCATTCGTTGTTGGCGGTCAGCAGGAACATCACCTGCGAGAGGTCGTAACCCACTTCTAGATAGTGATCGGAAAAGTTGCGATTGTGCTCTGGATCGAGCGCTTCCAGCAGCGCCGATGACGGGTCGCCTCGAAAATCGCGACCGATCTTGTCCACCTCGTCGAGCACGAATACCGGGTCGACCGCGCCGGCTCGCGCCATGCCTTGGATGATCCGGCCCGGCAGGGCGCCCACGTAGGTACGCCGGTGCCCGCGGATTTCCGCCTCGTCGCGGACACCGCCCAGGGAAACCCGGATGTAGCGCCGCCGGACCGCCTGGGCGATCGCGCGCCCCAGGCTGGTCTTGCCGACCCCCGGGGGGCCGACCAGGCAGAGGATCGGGCTCTGCGAGTCGTCGGTCAATGAGCGGACCGCAAGGTACTCGATCACCCGCTTCTTGACCTTCTCCAGTCCGAAGTGGTGGCGGTCCAGGACCCGGCGCGCGGACTTTAGCCCCACCCGCCGCCGCCGCTTGTGCGAAGGCGGCCACGGCAGGTCCAGCAGGGTGTCGATGTAATTGCGTACCACCGCCAGCTCGGGCGAGGCCGGCGATATGCCCTCCAGCCGCTCTATCTCTTTGGTCGCACGGGCGCGCACCGCCTCCGGCATTTGCGAACCGGCGATGGCCTCCAGCAGTTCCTCCCGTTCGTCGCCGACCGCGTTGGCGATCCCCAGCTCGCGCTGGATCGTGCGCAACTGCTCTTTCAGGTAGAAGTTCCGCTGGGCGGATTCGATGCCCTCCTGGATCTGGCTCTGGATCGAAGAGCGCACGTCCAGCGTGCGGATCCAGCCGTTGAGCAGGGCGGTGACCGCGAACATTCGCTCGTAGACATCGAGTTCTTCCAGCAGCTGCTGCTGGTGTTCGGGGTCATCGACCAGCTTGGCGGCGGCCAGGTCGGCCAGATACCCGGCATGGGTTATGCGTCGGGCCAGGGAGACGACTTCCGGCGCCACCTGGTTGCTCTTTTCGGCGTACTCGTGAATCTGGGTCGAAAGCGTGCGCCGCAGGGCCTCCAGTTCGGGCCCGTTGCGCATCGACTCTTCAAGCGGCGTGATCATGGCCACCAGGCCATCGCCATCGCGTTCGGTGGCCACCACCTGGGCCCGTTCCTGGCCCTTGAAGAGCGCCGAGTAGCCGCCGGACGGGATCAGGTAGTGGCGGACCAGCCCGCATACGGTCCCGACGGTGTACAGGTCCGCGTCATCGGCATCTCCGACAGACTGCAGCAGGAGCACTCTCTCGGCACCCTCGCGGAGGCGCTCCAGCGCCCAAAGCGAAGCCGGGTCGGTGATCTGCAGCGGCTGCGAAACCCGCGGAAACGCCACCTGCCCGGAGAGGATCACCACCGGCAGTTCGGTCGCGCCGGTGACGCCCTCGGCATCGGTAGGCAGTGCGTCCTGGGGAATTGGGTCAGGAGTCAGGGAGGCTATCACTTTCTTACTGTGCCCACAGTGTACTTGTTGAGCGTGTACATGTCAACCTTTTTGACATGCGTACATTGACTAGGCTCGCCCGCCAATAAAATCCCGGCGATGATCCGACAACCCGGTCGCAACCGGAAAATGACGCGTCGCCGGGTGCTGGCCGCCGGGCTGGGCGGGCTATTGTCCACCGCCTGCGGGCCGGCCGCCGACGTCCCTTCGAGCCCGACCGCGGCCCCCGCCGGGTCGGTGATCGGCGACCCCAACATCGCCCCGCTGCTGGTGGCGGCGCCGGGCGATTCCGAGGTCGCCCGACCGGTGCTGGTGGAGTTCACCCGCCAGAACCCCAGCCTGCTGGCGCGCTGGGAGCAGATCGGGGGCGACTACGCCGCGGTCCTGGAGGCGCGGCTGGCGACCGAATCGACGCCGGACGTGGTCCGGGTCCGGGAAGGCCAACTGGGCCGCTGGCGTCACGCAGGCCTGCTGGCCGGATTCGGCGATGACGAATTGTTCGACCAGCTGCCGGCGTTGGTCTACGAAGGTGCGCGGGCGGGCACATTCGGCCCGGACGGGGTTCCCTGGGGCGTTCCGCACTACCACGACGCCATGTTTCTGGCCTACAACCAGGCGCACCTGGACCGGCTCGGCGGCAGGGTTCCGGCGACGCTTGCGGAACTGGCCGGGTTTGCCCGGGAGCTGCAGGTGCGACATTCGCTGCGCAGCCCCATTAGCATCAATCTGGCCCCGAAGGCCAATGCCAACCTGCCCTGGTGGGGGTTGCTCAAGGCGGCAGGGGTTTCGTTCGAGCGCTCCGGGGCCAGCGCCTCCGGGGCCGCCGCGGTTCTGAATGCGCTCCGGGCGATGGCGATCGAGGATGGGACTCTGGACCCGGGGACCGAACGCCCCGACTACGACCGTCTGGCCGATGGGGATTGCGCGTTCGCAATCGTGGGCGCCTACAGCGGGCCGCGGTTGCTGTCGGGCGGGGCGCCGATCGCGTTTGCCCGGTTGCCCGGGGTGTCAGGGCCGGGCCAGGGAAGTGTCTGCTGGACGCCGGCATTTGCGCTTGCCAGCCATCCCCAGCCCCATCCGGCCGCGGCCCGGTTGGCGACTCACCTTGGCGCGGTCGATAAATTCGGCACGTTCTGGGGTCCACGCCATTTCGCCCTGGCCGGCAGCCTGCCGCCCGCCTATCCCGGCCTCCTGGCAGATACGGCGGTCAGCGCCCACTTTCAGCGCTGGGTGGACCCGAATGTCCTCAACGGGGTCCTGGAGCAGGCCGCGCCGGTCGACTTCCTGTGGCGACCGTGGTTCCTGCCCTGGGAACATCGCTGCCAGGAGCTTGTCTTGGACGCTGTGCTGGGGCAGACCGAATCGGCCGCCGCGGCAACCCAAATGTGGTCCGAAGCCGCCGCCTGGGGCGACGCGACCGACCGGTAGCGGAATCCGCGCGGCGTGCGGTCCCGGCGCGAATGGATCGGTCGCCGGTCAGGTCCTGGCGATACCGGTAAGCGACTATAAAATGTTTGCGAGTTGATCGGAAGCGCCCTTGCCGGGCGCCGGCGAAACGGAATCACATTGCTGTTGACCTGCTCCTATTTCGCGTTTATCAGGCCGGTGTACCCGGTCGGCCCGCCCATTTAGCTCCCGACCGACGACACCGGCCAGCAGAGGTGACCCCTCTGCTTTTTTCTTTTTCAAGGCCAATCAACACTCGAGCCCAACCCCCAGCAGATAAGAGAAACCGGAAATGGTAATAGTCACCAAGGTCGGCACGTCGGCCAGCGGAATCGAGCGGATCGAGGAACGCATCCGCGAGGAAGGCCTGCAACCGCACCGGATCCAAGGGTCCACATTGACCGTGATCGGCGTAATCGGATCGCCAACCGAGGAATTCCGGGAACAGATGGCCGTGTTTTCGGGCGTCGACCGGGTCCTGCGGATCGGGCGCCCCTACACCCTGGCCGGCCGCGGCGACGGCCGCGCCGACACCGAATTCGAGGTCGGATCGGCCCAGTTCGGGGGCCCTGGCGTCACCATGATCGCAGGTCCCTGCACCATCGAGTCGCGCGAGCAGCTTTTTTCGACCGCCAAGGCGGTGAAGGCGGCCGGCGCCTGCGTCCTGCGCGGCGGGGCCTTCAAGCCGCGGACATCGCCTTACAGCTTCCAGGGAATGGCCACCGAGGGCCTCGAGCTGCTGCGCGAGGCCTCCGAGGAGTTTTCGATTCCAACCATCACCGAAGTGATGGAACCGGGACTGGTCGAGCAGGTCGTCCAGTTCACCGACATCCTGCAGATCGGCGCCCGCAATTCGCAGAACTTCCCGCTCCTGCGTGAAGCCGGTCAGAGCGGTCTGCCGGTGATGGTAAAACGCGGGCCTTCCAGCACGATCGAAGAATGGCTGCTCTCGGCCGAATACGTCCTGGCCGCCGGCAATCCCAAGGTGCTGCTCTGCGAGCGCGGAATCCGCACCTTTGAAACGTCCACCCGCGCGACCCAGGACATATCCGCCATCGCCATGGCCAAGCGCCTCTCGCACCTGCCGGTGATCGTCGATCCGGCGCACGGCACCGGCAAGTGGTACCTGGTCGAGGCGATGACCCTGGCCGGCGTGGCGGCCGGCGCCGACGGCGCGATGCTTGAGGTGCACCCCGAGCCCGACCACGCCATCTGCGACGGTCCGCAGAGCCTCACCTTCGCCAATTTCGAACAGGCGATGCGACGGCTGCGGCAAATGGCCGACGCGCTGGGCCGGCCGTTGCGCGAACCGGCGTTGGCTGCCGCCTGAGTGTGAAATTGCCTCATCCGGAGGCGGCCCCGGCATTAGAAGCGGCGGCGGCCCTGCGCGGCCGCATAAAAGTACCGGGCGATAAGTCGATAACCCACCGGGCCCTGCTGCTGAATGCCCTGGCCCGTGGCGGCGCGCGGGTAAGCGGTGCCGGACTGGGCGGAGACTGCCGCTCCAGCATCGCCTGCCTGCGGGGCCTGGGCGTGAGCATTCGCCGGGATGGCGGCCAACTTGCCATCGACAGCCCCGGAATTGGCGGCTTCGAGGAGCCCGCCGTTCCCCTCGATTGCGGAAACTCGGGCACCACAATGCGCCTGCTGCTGGGACTGCTGGCCGGATGCGGCCGGTTCGCGGTGGTGGTCGGCGACGAATCGCTCTCGGCCCGTCCGATGGGGCGCGTGGCCGGTCCGCTGCGCCGGATGGGGGCACAGATATCTGGACGCGCCGGCGGAAAACTGGCCCCGCTGGCGGTCATTCCGGCATCGCTGTCGGGGACCGAAATCGACGTACCCGTCGCATCGGCGCAGGTCAAGAGCGCGCTGCTGATCGCCGGCCTCAACGCCGACGGGGTCACCCGC
This sequence comes from uncultured Chloroflexota bacterium, assembly GCA_964465715.1. GTDB lineage: Bacteria > Chloroflexota > UBA11872 > UBA11872 > VXNJ01 > VXNJ01. The sequence goes on along the minus strand of CAYXKQ010000040.1, from coordinate 5,718 downwards.
ATCAGGCAACCGACCCGGTCGCGCGACCACACCGAAATCATGCTGGCGGCGATGGGCGTAAGACTTGAGATCGACGGCCCCGAACTGGCGATCGAGGGTGGCCAGCCGCTTTTGCCGGTCGACGTGGACGTGCCGGGGGATTTTTCTTCGGCCGCATTCTGGCTGGTGCTCGGGGCCTGCCACCCCGACGCGCACCTTGAGATCGCACACGTCGGCATCAACCCGACCCGCGCCGGCATGCTGGCCGTGCTGGAGCGCATGGGCGCCAATATTGCGATCGACCCCGATCCCAGCGGCGCCGAGCCCTCGGGGGACCTGACGGTGGACAGCTCGGTCCTCAGCGCCACCGAGATAAGCGGCGCCGAGATCCCGATCGTCATCGACGAACTTCCGGTATTGGCGGTGGCCGCCACCCAGGCCGAAGGCACCACCAGCATCCGCGACGCCGCCGAACTCCGCGTGAAGGAATCCGACCGCATCGCCGCCACGGTCAGCAACCTGCAGGCCATGGGCGCCCGCATCGAAGAGCTGCCCGACGGGATGGTAATCGAAGGTCCCACCCCGCTGCGGGGCGCGCGCTTGCATTCGCATGGCGATCACCGGATCGCCATGGCGTTGGCGGTGGCCGCAAGCATCGCCGGCGGGGAAAGCCGGATCGACGATTCGGCCGCGGTCGATATTTCCTATCCCGGGTTCTTCGACGAGCTGAGCCGGGTCTGCGCGGCCTGACGGTGCGATTCGCCGTTCTTGGCTACCCGATCGGTCATTCGCTTTCACCGCCAATGCACTCGGCGGCGTTCGCCGGGGCGGGCCTTGCGGCCAGTTACGAGGCGTTGGCGGTGCGCCCGGACGAACTCGAAGACCGAATTGGCGAGATGCGCCGCGGACTCTGGAGCGGGTTCAACGTGACCATCCCGCACAAGATTGCCGCGCTTGAACTGGCCGACGAGCCGGACCCGCTGGCCGTGCGAATCGGGGCGGCGAACACGCTCTGGTGCCACGACGGGCGGATACGCGCAAGCAACACCGACATAAGCGCCATGCGCGAAATCATCGACTCGGCTCGGATCGGGCCCGACGCACCGGCGGTGCTGATCGGGGCCGGCGGCGCAGCCCGTGCGGCGTTGGTGGCCCTGTCGGGCTTTGAGCGGGTGACGCTGCTGAACCGGACCCCGGCCAACGCCCGCACGCTGGCCGCGGAGCTCTTCCCACGCGCCCGCGTTCTCCCGCTGGACGATCCCACGGCCGGCGATGTGGTTCAGGATGCCAACCTGATCGTCAACGCCTCCAGCGTCGGGATGACCGGCGGTCCGGCAGCCGGCCGCTCGCCGCTGCCGGCAGGCTGCCTGGGCCGCCACCAGGTGGTGTTCGACATGGTCTACCGCCCGGTGGAAACCCCGCTGCTGGCCGATGCCCGCAGCCGCGGCGCCGCAACCATCGACGGCCTGACGATGCTGGTCCTGCAGGGCGCGGCCAGCTTTTCAATCTGGACCGGTCGCGATCCGGACAGGGCGGCGATGCGCCGCGCCTGCGAGAGAGCGCTGTGAAGCCCCCGGCCCGACCGCCCCGCATCTGGCTGGTCGGTCTCTCGGGTTCGGGCAAATCGACCGTCGCCCGCGAACTGGCGCCTCTGCTGGACTGGCGGGTCCTGGATTCGGACCAGGAAATCAGAAGGTTGGCGGGGATGGACATCGCGGAGATCTTCGCCGTCCACGGCGAAGATCACTTTCGCGCCCTGGAGCGGAAGGTTGCGGCCCGCGCCGCCGAAGACCGCCGGGTCGTGATCGCCACCGGCGGAGGGCAGATGTCCAACGGCCGCCTGGCCGAATTGATGCTGGGCAGCGGCACGGTCATCTACTTGCGCGCCCGCCCGCGGACCTGCGCCGCCCGCCTTCGGGCCCAGCTAGGCACCGAGGGCCGCCCGATGCTGGACGGGCAAGGCAGTCTGACCGAGCAACTCGACGGCCTGCTCCGAGGCCGCCGGGCGACCTACGAGTCGGCCCACCGCATCCTCGACGTGGACGGTATCGAGCCGCGCCGCCTGGCAATTGAAATCAAGGAGATGGTCGATGCTGACCCAGCCTGACGGTTACACCCCCGAATACGTGGCCATCGGACAGGGGATCCTGGACGATCTGGGTCGGGAGCTGGCCCTGCGCGGCGTGGATTCGGCCACCGCGTTCCTGATCGGGGACGAATCGGTGGACGCCCACTACGGGGACCGGGTCGCGGGCGCGCTAGAACAGACCGGCTGGCGGGTCCGGCGCCGGACGGTCCCGGCCGGCGAGGCGAGCAAATCGGTGGCCGCCGCCGAGCGGTTGTGGCACTGGCTGCTCCAGGGTCGCGCCGAGCGCTCGGACCTGATCGTGGCCCTCGGCGGCGGGGTGATCGGAGACCTGGCCGGATTCGTGGCCGCCACCTGGGGACGCGGAATCGCCTGGGCGCAGGTGGCCACCACCCTGCTCGCCCAGGTCGATTCCAGCATCGGCGGCAAGGTCGCCGTCGACCTGCCCGGCGGCAAGAACATGGTCGGCGCCTTCCACAATCCGGTGCTCTCGCTCCTGGACACCCAGACCCTGCAGACCCTGCCGCGGCGGGACCTTGCCTCCGGCTGGGTGGAGGCCATCAAGCACGGATTCATCCGCGACGCCGCCTACCTGGCCGAACTCGAACGGGCCCCGTTCGACCTGCGCGATCCGGAAATGCTGGAACTGGCGGTGCGCAATTCGGTGCGCATCAAATCCGAGGTCGTGATCAACGATCCATTCGACCGCGGGCTGCGGGCGGTGCTCAATTACGGCCACACGGTCGGGCATGCGATCGAAACCCTGGGCCAATACCGCCGTCACCGTCACGGCGAAGCGGTAGCCATCGGGATGGCCGCCGCCGGTTACATCTCGACTAAGCTCACCGGCCTTGGAGTCGAAGAGCTCGATCGCCAGAACGGCCTGCTTTCCGCCTGTGGCATCGAGTTGACGGCTGCGGGCTTTGCGGCCGACGAAATCCTGACCGCGATGCAGGCGGACAAGAAGTCGGCCGGCGGACGCCCGCGCTGGGTGCTGCTGGAGGAGCTGGGGTTGGCCAGCGCCGGCCATTCAGTGGAAGACTCGCTGGTGCGCGAAGCGCTGTCCGTCGTC
>CAYXKQ010000040.1:0-2571 GCA_964465715.1 uncultured Chloroflexota bacterium | reverse complement strand
CATTTGAAGCCGATCCCCCTAGAATTTTTGCTGCCGGTGCCGGCAATCCCCGATCCGTTGCAACCCAACCGCTAAGGCCCTGCGAACTTGGAGCAATTCGGCTCCTTTCTGGCAATCGTCATCGCGCTGCTGGGCGCATTTGCCGCGGCGGTGTGGGTGGCGGCTATCTTCTGGGCGTTCAACGACGTCCGCGGGCGCACGCTCGACATCTACGTACGCCTGTTCGCGACCCTGCTGGTCGCGGTCCTGGGGCCGGCCGGCGTGGTCCTCTACCTGATCCTGCGGCCCCCCGAAACGCTCGACAGCGTATACGTGCGGGCCCTGAACGAAGAGGCGATCCTGCGTGAACTGCAAGCCGGTGGGCCACGGTCCGGACCGGCCCCCGAACCCGGCGCTGGGAACGGGCCGGTGATAGTCCCCTTCCGCGGTCACGTTCCGCGGATCGACCCGGAAGCCTGGGTCGCGCCGGGCGCCGTCATCGTCGGCCAGGCAACCCTGGAACGCGGAGTCACCGTCTGGTACAACGCCGTGATCCGGGCCGACCACGAGCCGATCACGGTCGGCGCCGGTTCCAACATCCAGGACGGCGCGGTCCTGCACATCGAACACGGCCAGCCGGTCGTGATCGGGCGCGACGTCACCGTCGGCCACGGCGCCATAGTGCACAGCGCCACCGTTGAGGACGGCGCGTTGATCGGGATGGGGTCGACGATCCTCGACGGGTCCCGCATCGGGGAGCGTTCGGTTGTGGGGGCCAACGCGCTGGTGACCCAGGACACAACCTGCCCGCCCGCGTCGCTGCTCCTGGGAGTGCCGGCCAAGGTCGTTGGCCAGGTCCGGCCCGAGCAGATCGAATACATGCGGCGCAACGCCGCCGAGTACAGCCGCCTGGGCGCCGAAAACCTGGCCGGCGGGGAATAGGGCATGGCCCGACGAGCGCCGCGTTGAAAGTCCGGGTGCTCTACTTTGCCCAGCTGGCTGAAATCGTGGGGCTGCGCGAGGAGACCTACGTCCTTGAACCGGGCGCCACCACGGGTCTGCTGTTCCGTCGGATCGGCATCGACCATCCCGGAGTCGGCGAACTGAAGAGGTCGTTGCGGCTGGCGCTCAACTGCCAGTTCGTCAACGACTCCGAACCGCTGCACGATGGCGACGAATTCGCCCTGATCCCGCCGGTCAGCGGTGGCTGAACGGGTGCGCGTGGAGCTCCACGCGCACACCTGGTGGTCGGCGGACTGCGGGGTCAGTCCCCGCGACTTATGTCAAGCCGCCCGCGACGCCGGCATCGATGTCCTGGCGGTCACCGACCACAACCAGATCGGGGGCGCGTTCGAGGCCCGCGACTGCGGGATCGTCGATGTGATCGTGGGCGAGGAAATCCGCACCAGCCGCGGCGAGGTGCTGGCCTATTTCCTGAAGGAGTGGATCCCGCCGCGCCTGCCTCCGCTGGAGACCATCGATCGCATACGCGACCAGGGCGGTGTGGTCTCGATTCCGCATCCGCTCGACCGGGACCGCAACAGCACGCTCGCGGCCGATCAGCTGGACTTGGTGGTTCCGCTCCTGGACATGGTCGAAGTGTTCAATTCGCGGGTAATCAAACCGGACCGCAACCGCCAGGCGGACCGATTGTGCCGGCGTCATGGCAAGATCGCCGCCGTGGGTTCGGACGCGCACACGCGCGGCGAAGTAGGCAGCAGCTGGCAGGAGATCGCCGAATTCGACGGTCCGGCGCAATTCCTGGCTGCGATGCAGGGCGCGCGGTTGAACACCCGGCGCGCATCGCCGCTGGTGCGGGTCGCCTCGAACTGGCAAAAGATTCGAAAACGCGTATTCGGGCCGGACGTGGCCGAATTGGCCGGTCGCGGCCGGTAGTCAGCGAAGGCCAGGAACGGGCCGGAGGGGAATCACACATCTAAATCGACTAGCGCGCGTTTCGAAAATCGGGCGGCGCCGGACTGGTCAGGGGTTCGCCGATTTCACCGTTATCGGAGTCGAATTCGACAACCGGGTAGGCCCCGATCTCCGGGGCATAAACGATTGAGCGCTCAATCGCATCGATCGCGCCGACGCTTCAATACCGCGCCCCGGACCGGGCCGCGCGAGACCCCTCCATTGGTCCTGCGTGGAGGCTGCCCCATATGCAATTGTTGGCGCTTACATACCTAAGTACCCATACCGGGCGGAGTCGCCGTCATCCAGGCAAGCACTGGTAATGCGAAACCCTGCGGCCACAATGCACAGCGACATACGCGGCTCAAGAGGAATCGTGACCCGGCAAATCCGCAGTGCCTGTAACCGCCCCTGGCTTCGACTGGACTGGATCGGGTTCGCTTGCCCATCATCGCCGCACCGTTCTTGCCTTCCTGCCGATGACCGAAAGGCCACCTTGCCGGCGTCAAACGCCGACCTGCCCTTTGATTGCATATACTTTACGCCTTTGTAACAGTACCCATGCATATGTCATACGAGGGCAATGCCAGGCACCTTCCGCACCTACCAGCACCGCGGCCACATCACCCGCCGCGGCTGCGATCGCCTCAACCTGGTGCTTTCGGGCTGTGCCGGGCT
>CAYXKQ010000039.1:0-11681 GCA_964465715.1 uncultured Chloroflexota bacterium | reverse complement strand
CATCCAGGTCATGAGCGTGTGGATCGGCCGTCGTCCGCCGCGCAGGAAGTTGGGGTGCTGCGGATCCAGCGAAAAACCGGTCATCCGGTTGCTCATCATCACCCCGGTGCCCGGCACGATGGCGCGCGATCCGAAAGCGGCGAAGATGCTCTGGATGTAGGCGACCGAATTGCCCTCGGCGTCGGCCGCCGCCAGGCAGGTGGTGTCGCTCCCGACCGGCAGGGCTACCGGGATTGCGGAGCGGGCGGCGCGGGCGGGATCGATCCGCGCGGCCGAGGCGGCCAGCAGGTCGCGATCGAGCAATGGCGATTGCTCGGAACCGACATGATCGGGATCGCCCAGCAAGCGGTGCCGGAGCCGAAAGGCCTGCTTCTTGGCCTCGATGGCAATGTGCACCCGGACCGGATCCGAGTATCCCAGTTCGCCGGATCCGGCCAGCTCGGCGATCGCCAGCGCGGCCAGGGTCACGTAACCCTGACTGACCGGGGGCTGCGCCCAGACCGTGCGGCCGAGGTAGGGAATGCTCAGAGGGACACTCCGGTCGCAGCGCAGCAACTGAAAATCGCTGCGCCGGTGCGCCGTTCCCAGCTCCCGGGCGTAGGACTCGAGCGCGTCCGCAAACGACCCCTCGGATAGGCCGGCCGCCCCCTTCGCGGAGACCTCGGCAAGCGTCCGGGACAGCGGTCGCTGGTGGAGAGTTGCTCCCTGCCGCAGCGGGCTGCCGCCGGGAAGATACGTGCGGGCGCTTGCGGGGAACCGGGCCAGCGATTCCTGAGCGGCTTGGATGTGTCCGGCCAGGAACTGCGAGACGGGTACGCCGCGGTCGGCAAATTCGATCGCCGGGGCCAACAGGTCCGCCCAGTCAAGACGCCCAAAACCCCGGTGCAGGCGTTCCCACAGGAGCACTGCTCCTGGCACGGTGGCGGCGGCCAGGCCCTCCGGGGCGATCCGCTCCCCGTAATCGTCCGCCCGCGCCGCCGCCGGGGCCGGACCCGAGGAGTTGAAGGCCTGCGGCTGGGCGAACTCGGGGGACCCGACGATCGCGAATGCATCGCCGCCGATCGAATTCATGGCCGGTTCGACTACCGCGATGGCGGCCGCCATCGCCACCGTGGCGTCGAAAGCATTGCCGCCCTGGGCGAGGACCTGCAGGCCGACCCCGGCCGCCAACGGGTGGCCGGCCGCGACCATGCCGCGTCCGCCTACGGCGGTCCCGCGCGCCGAGTGGTCGAATGTTGTGCCCAAAATACCGGTGTCCTAGCTGCTGCCGTGCCCCGCCCTCAGGAATTCCATTGTCTCCATACCCCGACCGCGATCCGGATGCTGTGCCGGTGGTGCTTGACACCGACACCGGCGACGACGTGGACGACGTGTTTGCAATCGCCCTGGCCGCGGTCAGCCCGCGCGTCGACCTGCGGGCGGTCATCGCCGCCCACGGCGATACCCCCGCGCGCGCCCGCCTGGCGCGGCGGGTGCTTGAGGAGTGCGGACGGACCGACGTTCCGGTGTACGCGGGCGGAAGGCCCAACATCTCCGGATTGGCGGCGGGAACCTCGATGGACTCGGGCGCCGGGTTCGTGCCGGAAGAAGCCCGCGTCGAGCCGGGCGACGGCGTCGATGCGCTCCTGGAAATCGTCAATGGCGCGCCCGGCCAAATTACCGTTTGCGCGGTCGGCCCGCTGACCAACCTGGCGCACGCGATTCAGCAAGATCGCGGGTTCGCGACCAATGCCGCGCGGCTGTTGATCATGGGCGGCGAATTCCCCGACGGCCCGCGCGGCGAATACAACTTCAACTGCGATCCGGATGCGGCCCGGGTAGTGATCGAAGCCGGAGCCGAAACCTGGCTGGGACTGATCGGACCCACCCGCCGGGCCCAGATCGGGACCGCCGAGAGCGCCCGGATGCGCGAATCGGGCTTGGCGATCGGCGAAAGCCTGGCCGGCATGCTGGATCAGTATATGGCGGTCCGCGACCGGGTCCGGACCCCGATGTTTGACGGGGCCACGCTGGGCGCATTGATCTGGCCCGAACTCTACGGCTGGCGGGACGGTCTGGTCGGCGCCGACGTCGAAGCGGGCCGGATGCGGCTCCGCGAGGGTCCGCATCCGGCCCGCCTTATGGAGGACCTGGATCCGGACCGGTTCTGCGGGTTGATGCTGGATGCGATCCTGGCGGCCGCTTAGGGTCAAATAGGGCGGCTCGCCAAATTGGCAGGGGGTGCGGAGTGGACACCGGTCCGGTCCCGGCAATCCAAATCCAATCGTTGACCAAGTACTACGGGTCCACGCTGGCGCTCGACTCGATCAATCTGGAAGTTGACCGCGGCGAGATCTTCGGTTTTCTGGGGCCCAACGGGGCGGGCAAATCGACCGCCATCCGGGTGATGCTCGACCTGATCCGCCCGAGCGGCGGCTCGGTGCGCGTATTCGGTTACGATTCGCGGGCCGATTCAATCCGGATCCGGGGAATGACCGGATACCTTCCGGGAGAAGCCAGCCACTATGACCAGCTGAGCGGTCGCGCGATGCTGGACCTGCTGGAATCGCTGTCCGGGCGTCCCGCGGCGCGTCGCGACGAACTGCTGCAACGGCTGGACCTTGACCCGTCCGCGCGAATCGCCCGGTTCTCGCGCGGCATGAAACAGAAACTGGCCCTTACCGGAGCGCTGCAATCGGATCCGCCGCTGCTGGTACTCGATGAACCCACGACCGGCCTCGACCCCCTGATCCAGCAGGAGCTCCACGGCTATCTGACGGAGGCGGCCGAACGGGGGACGACCGTGTTTTTCTCCTCGCACGTACTTTCCGAGGTCGAGGAACTGTGCGACCGGGTGGCGTTCATCCGGGAAGGCAGGATTGTGGCCGTGGACCGCATTGCCGAACTGCGCACCCGGCTCGTAAAACCGGTGGAAGTTGAATTTGCCGAGCCCGTCGACGCGGCCGCGTTTGCGGGAATCGAGGGGGCCAGCGTCACATCCAGCCAGGGAACCCGGCTGACGTTCGCGGTCACCTCGGGAATGGACGGGCTGGTGAAGGCCCTGGCCGGGCGGACCGTGATTGACCTGGATTCGGTGCCGCCCTCGCTGGAGGAGACTTTCCTGCACCTGTACGAATCAGACCGCCGCGCAGCCACCATGGAGGCGGAAGTTGAGTAGCCCAGAGATCGCCGCCCAACCCGGCGTCACGGAATTGCGGACCCCGGGACTGGCCGCGGCCCGCGGCATCATGCTGTCGTCGATGCGGACGCGACGCACCGGCACGTTCTGGTTCGCGATCGCCGGCGGGCTGATCGCCCTGCTGATCGGAGCACTCTACGAGGTAATCCTGGCGGCGATCGACCTGACCAGTTACCTGAACGAGTTTCCGCCCGAGATGCTGGCCGCATTCGGAATGTCATCGTCGGTGCTGGGATCCTCGGAGATTTCCTACGCCGGCTTCATGTCGTTTGAGTTCTTCCCGTGGTTCGGCGTTGCCCTGGTGGTATACGCCCTGGTGGCGGCGGGCTCGCAGATTGCCGGGGAAGTCGAGCGGGGCACCATCGACGTGGTGCTCTCGTCCCCGGTGCCGCGCTGGATCTTTGCCCTTTCCAAGTACCTGGGGCTCTTGGTGCCGCTGCTGATCATTGGGTTCAGTTGCGTCCTGTTTTCGATCGCGGCCGGACTCATCCAGGGGGTGGAACTTCCAGTCGCGCGCTTCCTCTACACCGGCGTGGTCATGGGAATGCTGGGCGGGGCGTTCGCCAGCGTAGGCGTTTTCTTCTCGATTCTCTGGCTCTCATCGCAACGTGCCCAGATTGTGCTGGCGGTCATCGTAATCGGCCAGTACGTGATGGACGTTGTTTCCAAGATCTCCGACGACTGGGAATTCCTGGGCCGCTATTCGCTCTTCCACTACTACGACACCGGCCTCATATTGGAGGGGTTCGAGTGGACCTGGGCGCCGCTGGTCATTTACAGCGCGGTGGCCGCAATAGGGCTGGTGGCAGCCATCGTTTTCTTTGAGCGGCGCGACCTGGCCGCCTAAGTCCCGGCCCGCAGTTTCGGGCCGAAGTCGTGGTCCCGGTCAGCGGGCCACGTGCATGGGCATGATCACCTGGCAGTAGGTCGGATCGGCGTCGGCGGCAAACAACCCCGGATTGGTTGAGCCGGAGAGCCTGATCTCGATCGCATCGGACTCGACCAGCGAAACCATGTCGCTGAGGAATTTCGAGTTGAAGGCGATCACCGAGTTCTCGCCTTCGATGCTGGCGTTGATCCGCTCCTCGTGATTCCCGACCTCGGCCGAATTCGACGAGACGAGCAGGCCGCCGGGCTCCTCGGTCTCGAGCTGGATCACGCGCGATCCGGTCCGGGCAAATATCGACGCCAGCCGGGTGGCCATTTCCAGGTTGCCGCGCGGGACGATCACCCTGGTCGTGTGCTCCTGCGGGATCAGCGATTCGAAGTTGGGGTACTGCTCTTCGATCAGGTTTGAAATCAGGGTAACCGGTCCGATGTCGAACTGAATGTGCGATCGCGAATCGGCGATCTTCATCGATACCTCGTCGGGATGGGAGCCCAGGATCCGCGAAAGCTCCTGCAGGGACCCCTGCGGCACCACCACCTCCACGTTGTCGGTCACGCCGGTGTCGCACTCCAGGCGCTTGACCGCCAGCCGGTAACCGTCGGCGGCGGCGAGCACCAGCTCGTCGGGTCGAATCGAGATGCAGACTCCCGCCAGCACCGGACGCGAGGTGTCGCCGCAGCAGCTCACCGTAACGTCGATCATCCGCTTGAGCAGCGCCGGGTCGACGGTCAGGATCGGTTCGGCGGCAACGTCGGGCAATGGCGGGAATTCCTCGGAATCGATTCCCTTGAACGCCGAGTCCGATCTTTCGGCCACGATCTTGAGCTCAAGCCGTTCGGCATCGGTTTCGAGATCGATCGGCCCGGGCGGCAGCGAACTGATGTATTCGACCAGCAGACGGGCCGGAACCGTGATTGAGCCGGCGACATCGACCTGGCAGTCCAGCGACTGCGTGACCGCCATCTCGGTGTTGGTGCCAATCAGCCGCAGTTGACCGTCCCCGGCGGTGAGCAGGACGTTGGCCAGGACCGGCAGCGAGGGACGACCCGCGACCGCGCGCGACACGGTGCCGAGCGCCCTGGCCAGCAGGTCTTGGGCGCAATTGATCTTCAATTGACCGTCCGTCATCTTGGCTGATGTGGATGCAATTATTACCCGACACTTCAGGCGGCGGAGAGAGACCGCACCCCGCGCCCGGCCCAATAAAATCGGTCTCGCCTTGCCCTAGTAAAGTCCTGGCATTGTCCGTCCAAAGCCCGCGTCGTCCATCGCTAGCCCCACTACGAATCCTGCTGGCGGAAGATGAGACGATCATCCGCCTGGATCTGCGTGAACGGCTTGAAAACCTCGGGCACCGAATCGTGGCCGATGTCGCCGACGGCCAGACGGCGGTGAACCTGGCCCGCGAGATGCGGCCCGACGTGGTCGTGATGGATATCAAGATGCCCTGTCTGGACGGGATCGCCGCCGCCGAGCAGCTCACCCGCGGGGCGGTCGCCCCGGTGGTGCTGGTGACGGCGTTCTCCGATCGCGAGCTGGTGGAGCAGGCGATCGGCGCCGGGGTGATGGCCTACGTGCTCAAGCCGATCCGCGACAACGATCTGATGCCGGCGATCGGGGTTGCGGTTTCGCGCTTCCGCGAATACCGCTTGCTGGTCAAGGAAGTCGACGACCTCAACGAACGCCTGGAAACGCGCAAACTGATCGAGCGCGCCAAGGGGCTGCTGATGAGCAAGCATTCGATAACCGAACAGGACGCATTCCAGCGAATTCAGCGGCTCAGCATGGACCGGCGCATCCCGATGAAACAGGTAGCCAAGGCGCTGCTGCTGGCCGAAAACCTGTAGGCCCGCCGGACCAACAACCGTCCGCGGAGCGATCACCGGAGCCATGCCGATCGGGCGGCGCGCCTACATCGCCCTGAAGGGCCGACCGGCCCTGCTGACCTTTCTGGGTTTCAGCCTGGCCCTGGTGATCTTTTACCGGCGCTTCCTTTTCGAAGGCCTGGTGCCCGGCAGCTACGACTTCCAGAATTACGCCTACGCCAATCTCGCCCATCTATACAGCGCGCTGGCCGAGGGCCGGCTGCCGCTCTGGGACCCCTACCGGTTCGTCGGCGTCCCGTTCCTGGCCAATCCGCAGGCGGGGGTCTTTTACCCGGTAAACCTGGCGCTTGCCTGGCTGGAGCCGGTGCACGCCCTCACCGCCACGGTGTTGGTCCACGCGTGGATCGCCGGGATGGGAATGATTGCGTTCGCCCGCTCCAGCCTGCGCTGCGGATGGGTGGGGGCGCTGGTTGCCGGACTGGCATTTGCCTTCGGGGGCTATCTGGCGGCCCGGATCGGGCTGCCCAACCAGCTGGCCGTTATCGCCTGGTTGCCCTGGGTGCTGCTGGTCGGCGATCGCCTGGTGGAGCGGCCGCGCGTTCTGGCGACCGGGATTCTGGCGCTGCTGCTGGCGCTGCAGTACCTGGGCGGCCACTTCCAGGCCCAGTACATATCCCTTGCCCTGTGCGGACTGTACCTGGCCGCGCGAATGTTTCGGATTTCAATAATCTCCGGCGCCGAGGCCATCCCGCGGTTGGCCCGCTCGCTTGCCGGGCTGACGGTCGCGGCCGGGCTGGGAATTGGCCTGAGCGCAGTTCAAATCCTGCCGACGCTCGGCCTGCGCGAACACTCGCTGCGGCAGGAGGCGCTGCCGATCTGGCACCAGAACGCGTTCGCCCTGCCCAAATCGGCGATCGGCCAGGCCCTGCTGCCCTCATTCGTCGAACGGGGCCTTAGCGAGGAATTCCTGGGGTACGTCGGACTGCTGGCGCTCTGGCTGGCCGGCCTGGCGCTGCTGGACCGGACCCGCCGCTTCGAGGCCTTCACGCTGCTGGGGCTGGCGGTCCTCGGCGGATGGATCGCGTTGGGACTGGCAACCCCGCTGTTTGGCCTTTTGTCCGACCATCTGCCCGGATTCGACCTTTTCCGGGTCCCGGCTCGCTGGCTGCTGCTGACCAGCTTCGGCCTGGCCGCGCTGGCCGCCATCGGGACCGACTATGCCACCAATCTGGCGCAGACACGGTGGTATCCCGCCGCCGGGCGGGCGCTCGCAACGACCGGTGCGGTTGGCGCCAGCGCGGCGTTCACGAGCTGGGGCCTGGGGTGGTCCTCCGATCTTCAGCTGGCGGCCTGGCTGGCCGGCGGAGCGGTTGCGTTCCTGGTCCTGCGCTACTGCGCCTACGGCGGTCTGCCCGGCTCGATCGTGTTGCCCGGGTTTCTGATACTTGAACTGGTCCTGGCCCAGCATCCGCTCGACGCCAATACTCTGGCCACCCCGCCGCGGGCCTACCTCGAACCCGGGCCGGTCGTCGCCCGGCTGGAGAGCGGGCCCGGCGCCCCGCGGGTGCTTTCGGTCGCCGACACTTTCTATCAGGTTGGAGCGGGTCGCTTCTACCGTGAAGGGCACCTGGAATTCGGGCACTACGGGGCGGGGGTGCTGGAAGCTTACGCTTCAACCGTCAAGTACCGCGATTCGCTTTCGCCAAACCAATCCTCGGCGCTGCGCGTACCGAGCCCTGATGGGTACGGGGGCGGCCTGTTGCCGCTGCGGCGCTACGTCGCGTTCCGCGATCTGCAACTGCCGGCCCGGCCCGGCGCCGAGGACTCCCGCCTGCAGCACGAGTTCGTGATCCGCGAACGGTTTCCCGACGAGGGGTTCCTGCGCTCATTGGGAACCGGCACGGTCATCGCCGACAACTGGTCGGACATTAGCGCCGAGCTCGCCAACCGCCCGCCGCTGCGCCTGAACGTGGACACCTCCGCAGCTATGCCGGTCGGCGGGCAATTGGTCCTTTCGCTGGACGATCCAATCTCAGCCGACGCGGTCGCCCTGGCGATCGCGGGCCGCCACTCCGGCCCGATCGCCTCGCTCTACGCCACGTTTGAGGATGGGGCCGAGCGCGCGCTGGGATACTTTGCCGCCGAATCGGGTCCGGTGCAGGTCTTTTCCTTCGCCGAAGCCGGGGAGGTCCGCTCGCTGCGGTTTGCGGCCGACGCCGCCCTGGACCTGTCCGCGGTCAGTCTGCTGGATGGAGACCGCGTCCACGCCATCCCCCTGGCCGGCATCGTCCCTCAGCCCGATGGACGCGCTTTCGGTCCGGCATTCGATCTAGAGGAAATCGGCTCGGTTCGGATCTACCGTTTGCGCGACCCGGCCAATCTGGTGGAATTGCGCGGGGGGCCGGCTGGTCCGGTAAGTTCCGGAGCGGCGGTTCTGACCGCGTCGACGCCGGAGCGCATGGAGGTCCTGGTTGATGATCCGGGAGGCGGCTTGCTGGTGGTGCGGCAGAGCCACTATCCGGGTTGGCAGGTCCTGGTCGATGGTGCCGAAGCCCCGCTCGTAATGGTGGATTCGCTTTATCTGGGAGTGCAGGTCCCGCCGGGCCGGCAGCGCGTCCTCTTCGAATACGAGGAACGGCGGCTCGGGGCGGGGGCCGCAGTCAGCGCCGCGTCGGGGCTGGCGGTGGGCGCGCTCCTGATCCTTGGCCTGGCACGCAGGCGGAGGCCGGGTTGAGCGGGCTTCGAATCGGCATGTTGGCGCCGGTTCCGCTGGCCGCCACCGGGACCACCGCGGCCAGAGTGCTGCCGATGGCGCGGGCCCTGGCGGCGGTCGGCCACACGGTCGAGGTTCACGTGCCCGCCTTCAGGGACCCGGATTCCGGCCAGGCGAACCCGAAACTTGTCGGTCTGGCGACCGTCGGGCCCTGCCGCTGGCCGCTGGTCGGCGGCTGGTTTACGGGATTGGCGCTGGCCCTGGTCGGGTTGTGGCGATTGAGCCGCGGCGGATTCGACGTCGTCCACCTGTTTCGGCCGGCCGGGGCAACCGGGTTCGCCGCCGCCATTTTGTGGATCCTGCGGCCGGGACCGGCGGTGGTCCTTGACGCGGACGCCTACGAGGGCGCGGCCGCAATGTCGCCGCTGGAATTTCCCTCGATTCTTCGCCGCTGGTTGGCCGATCTGCAGGAACACACCTACCGGCGAACCAACGACGCCTTCACCGCCGCCAGCGCGTTTCTGCTGAGCCGCGGCGGCCAGGGCCGGCTGCAGGCCCAGATCCCCAATTTCGCGGACCCGGTCCGGCACCGCGACTGGTCCCGTCCGGGGCTGCGCCGCCAGGGGCGCGCGGCGTTGGGGATACCCAACGACTCGCCGGCGGTCCTCATCTATACCCGGTTTGCCGAATACCCCATCGATTCGTACGCAGAGTTGGTGGAGGCGATTCGGGAAATGGTGCCGGCGGCCGTGGTCCTGGTCCTGGGAGATGGCGATCGCGGTGAGGCCGGGCGGCTGCGCAAGGCACTCGTCCGCAAGGGACTCGAGCAGCATGTTCTGCAGTTGGGCTGGACCGACGCCGATCTGCTGCCGGCGATCCTGGCCAGCTGCGACGCCGCCTGCATGCCGGCGCTGGATACTGTAGCCAACGCCGCCGCCTGCCCGGTCCGCTATGTCGACCTGCTCACCGCCGGCCTGCCGATCGTTGCCCACAACGTCGGCGAGGCGTCCACCTACGTAATGCCGGGCCGCAACGGACGGCTTCTGCCGGCCGCCGGAAGCGCCCGCAGCATGGCCCGGGCGCTGCGCGAGCTGCTGCTGCGGCCGCGCGACCGGGATCTGGCCTATTATTCGCGGGTGCGTATCGAGGGCGATCTGGCCCCTTTGAATGCCGCCCGGAGCCTGGAGAAGATCTACTCGCGGGCGATCGCGCTACGCCGACCCGCTCACAACTGATACCCGCTCCTGTGGTACCGGACGCTGGTCGGAGCGCGATCTCGCCCCGGCCACCTGCCGCCCGGAGGCAGGCCGGCCCTGACCCTTACGCAGCCTCGGCCTCAGGATCCTGGACCGGTTCGGACTCGGGATCCTGGGTGGTGGCCTCGGCGTCCTGGGCGGGAGCGGGCTCGGGTTCCGGCTCGATCGGCCGCGGAGTCAGGGTCAGCGTCACCACCACCGGCTCCACCGAAATGACCCGGATCCCGGCCGGCGCGCGGACCGTCGGGGTGAGGATGTGGACCCCCTCCACGGTTGGGCCGTCGATCTCGATCCAGGTTGCAACGTCGCGCGGGGACAGCCCGAACACGCGTTGGCTGGGTCCCTCCAGCACAATCGTCGCCACCGCCGGTGAGATGGTGGACACGAACTCCTCGGGCCGATCGAACTCGATCGCATCCGCCAGCACCGCCGCCGATTCGATCGCCGTCACGTCGACTTGGATCTCATAGTCCTGCTCGGGCAGGGCCAGTTCGACTCCGGCCGGTACGACGAGGCGGCCTGCGAAGGTGCCGGCCTCGCGCTGTCCGCGCAGCACAACCGGCTCGGTCCTGATTTCCGTGATCCCGGCTACCGTCGCCGCGGTGCCCTTGATCTCGACCGAGAACGGGCTGGCGCTTGTCTCGGACAATGCGAAGCCGGGCGCGGGGCTGCCGGCGATTTCAACTCTCACCGGCACTGTCTTGTGGACCGCGATTTCGCGGACCGGCAGCACGACGACAAACAGGCTCGGATCCAGGGCCACGTCATCGACCTCGGCTCCGTTGATGTCGTACGCCCGGGCTCGCAGCTGCAGGCCCTGGGTGCGGTTAACGCCCTCGGCAACGACCGTGGCCGCGATCCGCGTCACCCGGTTTACCGCCGGTTCCGGGCCGGAAATGATCACCGTCGCCGGTTCCAGGCGCAAGTCTTCGAGGACCACTTCGTAGCCGACTTCGGGAGTCACCTCAAAGTCGAGTTCGATCTGGCGCTGCTGGCGTTGAAGTGACACCAGGGTCACCGGAAGCGCGGCCGGCAAGACCTCCACGACCTCGATCGAGTCCGGCCCCGAGAGGACCAGGTCGACGGCGATGAGGTGGTCGCCGGGCCCGACGCCGGAGAGCGGTAGGGTGGCGTGGAAATTGCGAACGCTGATCTCATCAAGATCGGCGCGCAACCCCTGCAGCAGCACATCGACCGGCAGCGGATCGAGGGTGGAGACAAGGCCCGGATCCAACCCCTGCAGGTCCACCGGAATGTTGTCAACCGCGTGGTTGGTCACACGCGGGTTTTGCTCGAGGGTGACCCCGATCCAGACCGCAACGCCGAATACGATCGCGGCCCAGATGCGCCAGTTGCCGCCCGGGCGCACCAGGCGCCGCAGGCGCAGCCCCAGAATGCGGCTACGACGGCCGCGGCGAAGCTGGCGGCGCCTATCCCTGATTACGCACCAGCCAGGACCGCGGCCTCAGCCAGCGACGGCGCTGCGTCGTCCGCGAGGGGATCAGTATGGCGCGCAGGCGGCGGCGGAGTTGCTCTTCGGTAAGGTGCTGGGCGATCCGGCCGTCGGAGGCCAGCGAAATCGCGCCGGTCTCCTCGGATACGACCACCGCCACGGCATCGGTCTGTTCGGTGATCCCCATCGCCGCGCGGTGTCGCGATCCCAGGTGCCGGGAGGATGACGTTTCCGTCGACATCGGGAGCATCGATCCCGCCGATACGACGGTGCGCCCGTGGATGATCACCGCCAGATCGTGCAGCTCGGAGTTCGGGAAAAAGATCGAGAGCAACAGCTGGGCCGAAACACGCCCGTTGATCATGC
>CAYXKQ010000038.1:0-11949 GCA_964465715.1 uncultured Chloroflexota bacterium | reverse complement strand
TACGAAACGCTACCGTTGCGTAATGGTAACCGATTTGCGAATATGCCCGGCTTGTGTCAGAAGCTCCGGAGACCGGCGAATTTGCTCGCACGACCGGTGATCGGAACCAATTCGGCCTGATTTGCGGCGATTTTTATTTGGCGCTTGCGGCCCCCGACATACTGGGCCGCCGTCCTGCCTACCCCTGGCAGCGCCTGGTCAAGGGTGCCTAGGCATCAAGGTCAACGCAACTTGGCAGAAAAGTGCATGCGCTCATGCAATCTGACAGACCGGTGCATGCGACCGGAGGCGGCGCGGCCTAACCGACTTGCGCGGCGCTGAACTCAATCGTCAACAGTACATCGTCATCGACCCCGGCAACGCGTGGCACGCTCGGAATCTGCAGGTCGTAGTCCGACCGCAGGACCTCGGTGCTGGCGCTGGCGCTGACCAGATCCTGGGAAGTCAGCGTCACGCTGGCGGCCCAGACCGTGGAGAGGGTGATTTCGCGGATGGTCAGTTCCCCGACGACCTCGAATTCGACCGTATCGCCGACGGCCACGCTTTCAGGCAATCCGCGCAGCTCGGTGGGGGCGAAGGTGATGAACTCGTACTGGTCCTGGCTCGATTCCAGGACCGAATTGCGGATCGCACGGTCGCGGAAGGGATTGTCGGTTTCCAGCGTGCGGGCGTTGATCACGATCGTCCCGAGCTGCGAGTTGGCCGGATTTGACCAATCGATGATGATGTCGCCGGCCACCTCGTCGGTGGTTCCCACGGCGGTGAACGGGGCGTTGTTGAGGATCTCGTCGACGGCAAAGCTAGCCTGGCCCTCGCCGGCTGCGAATCGGTAAAGGACCGCCTCCCCGTCGGCGGCCGGGGTCAGTTGCTCCGGGGCAATGGGCTCGGGCGCCGGGGCCGGGGTCGCGGCCGCGGCGGCCGGTGACGGGGTGGGCGTGACGGTGGCCGGCGGCAGGGGCGTTGCGGCAGGTTCCGCGGCCTGGGTTGGAACGGCCAGGGTCGGTGCCACGGTGGGGCCGGACGGGTCACCCGAGCCCTGCGTCCACCAGATCGCGAATCCGGCCACCAGGGCGATGTCGAGGACGATGAAGGCGACCAGAATCGGTCGCCAATGGCGCCGGATGAATGCAAACATGGGCGGTCCTGGTCGCTAGCAGGTTTTGGGAGACGGCGAGTGGGCGATACTGCCCGCGTCTAGTGGGCTCCGAGCCGGAACAGGTCGCGCGGCGGGTGAGGGTAACGCTCGACCAGCAATTGCTGGAGAAGCAGGTCGCGCATCTGCTCGCGCAACCGACGATGGGCCGGGCCGGCTGCTAGATTTTCCTGCTCATCGGGGTCGGCCGCAAGGTCGAACAGCTGCTCGCCGGCCCCGTCCCCGTACAGCGAGTAACGCGCGTCGGCGGTGCGGACCGTCTTGACCCAGTTGCTCGGCCAGCGCGAGTCCAGGTTGTTGTAGGACTCGACGAGGACGGCGTCGCGCCAGTCTGGTAGATCGTGCCCGCGAGCCAGATCGAGCAGCGAACGGCCGGCCGCATACGGGGCGACCGGCTGCCCCGGGACCGGACTTCGCTCGGCCGGCCGGGGGCACGGGAGGCCGGCGGCCTCCATGATCGTGGGGTAGATGTCCTCGATCGCGACCAGATCGTCGCGGACCTGCCCCCGGGCCAGGCCAGGCCCTGAGATCAGCAGCGGCACCCGGATGCAGGCGTCGTAGTGGTAGCTGTCCTTGTAGATCAGGCCGTGATCGAGCAGCAAGTCGCCGTGATCGGCCAGCGCGATGACATAGGTGTCGCGCTCGCGCCCGGCGTCCGCCAACCCGTCCAGGACCCGCCCCAGCTGGCGGTCAAGGTGCACCATGTCGGCGAAGTAGTGCTCGCGCGCGGCGCGCCATTCGTACCTTTCCGCCACGGCGGCGCGGGCGCTGAACGCCGGCGGGGCCAGGGGGTCCCCCGGCCAGGCCGCCGGCACCGGTTCGGGGACGTAATCGAAGTTGACGAACCGCCGGAAACCGCGCGGCGGGGCGTAGGGATTGTGCGGCTGGACGTAGCCGATCTGGCAGAGCAGCGACTGGTCGGGAGGGGTTGAATCAATCGAATCCAGGGCCCGGTCGGTGATCCAGTTGGACTGGGAGACCCTGGCCGGAAATGGGAGTTCGTAGACGTTGCCCAGCTTCGGCAGCTCGGTCATCAGCGCTGAGAGGTCCTCGCGGTGGGGCCCGTAATCGGAGAACTCGTCCATTTCGCGCGCCCAGACGGTGGTCAGGGCGGCACGAAAGTGTTCGGGATGCTCGGCCCGGACCCAGTCGAGCCAGGGTCCGCCGCGCGGGTCCTCGGTGATGTGCTGTTCTTTGAATCCGTAGGGACGGTAATCGGGATCCAGGCTCTCCCAGTGGGGACGCAGGTGCAGCTTGCCGCTGGCGGCGGTGTGCCAGCCGGCCTCGGCCAGCGCGCCCATGAATGTCGGGATTTCGGGGGAGAGCGCATAGCCCAGCTGCATGACGCCGTGGGCGCTGGACCGCAGGCCGGTGGCTATGCTGGCGCGGGCCGGACTGCAGACGGGGTTGGTCGAGAAGCAGCGCGAAAAATAGGTCCCGTTGCCGGCCAGGCGGGCAAAGTTCGGCAGGTCGGCCGCCCCGCGCAGGCCGGCTTCCAGCCAGGCCGCCGCCAGCTGGTCGTAGACGATCAGGACGACGTTGGGCGCGGACATCGGCCGGCTCCGGGGCCGGGGCGGGCGGTCCTAGTCGGCGCGGTTCTCCAACAACTCGATTTCGTATCCGTCGGGATCGTCGATGAACGCCATCTTCAGGTTGGCGAACGCCGTCCGCCAGTCGTCCGGCCAGATCTCGATGCCCTTCTGCTCAAGGTCCTCGCAGAAGGCGGTCAGGTCGTCAACGCCGATTGCAAAGTGCAAAAGGTCCTCGGGGACCGCCAGGTCGTAATCGGGTGAATAGGTCAGCTCGAGGGTGTGGGCGTTGCCGGGCAACTCGAGGTGGACGATCTGGTTGCCGTGCGGGGAGCGGGCGCTGCGCGACTTGACGACGAAACCGAGGTGCTCCTCGTAGAAGCTGATTGACTTTTCCAGGTCGGCGACCCGGACGCGGGTGTGGAGGAACTTGTTCATGGGTGGGCGGAACCTTTGACCGGGCTGGCGGGGATCGTCTGCGGATTTTCCCGCAATCCGGCCCAGTAGGCGGATTTCAGGCCCGCTCGTAGATCGAGACGTGGTTGGTGCTGGCGGCGGTGAAGGGGGAGCGCTGCCAGTCGGCCCAGCGGCAGCGCAGCCGCAATCCGGCCAGTTGGGCCATCAGATCGAGTTCGGACGGCCAGGCGTAGCGGATGGCGACCGGAAACAACTCCACTCCATCGGCAGAGAGGCGCAGGTGCGAGGAGGCGACCGTCTGGTCGACCGGGTCGTGGCGGTCGAGGTTGATGGATACGTGTTCATCCTCGACGCTGCCGGCGGAAATGCGCTGGCCGCGGTCGAAGCGACTCATGTCGGGCACCAAGGCTTCGATCACCAGCACCCCTTCATCGGTCAGGTGACGCGCGACCGACTGCAGGCAGCCGACCTGTTCCTCCTGGGTGGTCAGCGCGAAGAGGGTATTGAAGACGACGTACACGAGCGCAAAGGACGACTCCAGGTCGAAACTGGCGAAGTCGCCGATGTGCACCGGGATCTGGGAACCGCCCGGCTTCTGGCGCAGCTTGGCGACCATGGCCGTGGACGCATCCAGGCCGTGCACCCTTACGCCGCGCCGGGCCAGCGGCAGCGCGATGCGCCCGGTTCCGATGCCCAGTTCGAGCGCGCGGCCGTCGCCGGCAAGCTCGGCCAGGACGGCGACCGGCGGATCGACCGCCTCCGGCGTGTCCAGATGCGCGTGGATCCGGTCGTAGACCGGTGCCCAGCGATCCCCGTAGGTGGAAGGTTCATGCGTCATCAAGGGACTGTACAACATGCGGGCTTGACCGGCTCGTACCTTGCACCGCCGGCGGGACCGGCTAATTCCAAAATGGGATCGGCCGGATCAAAGTCCGGCGGAGAAGGATGGATTCCGGCGGCAGCGGGTTTGAGCGGCCGCCGAGGGTTGCCAGCAAGGAGAAAGCCGATGGACTCGCGAGTGGCCTGGATTACAGGTTCGGGCCGTGGAATCGGCGCGGCGATCGCGCGGCGCCTGGCGGCCGACGGGCTGACCGTCTTCCTCAGCGATCTGGATCTTGAAGCGGCGCAAGAGAGGGCCGGGGAGATCGAGTCCGCCGGCGGCACCGCGGTGGCCATGCACGGGGACGTGACCGACCAGGACTCCACCGACGCCAACATCGAACAGATCCTGGACCAATGCGGGCGCATCGACGTCCTGGTCGCCAATGCCGGAATCGTGATCGCCGGCACCCCGGAGGATCTCGGCATTCCGGAATTCCAGAAGGTCCTGGACGTTAACACCCTGGGGGTGTGGCGCTGCAACCGGGCGGTGCTGCCGGCCATGAAAAGCCAGCGCAGCGGCAAGATCATCAACTGCGCCTCGGTTGCCGGCCACCGCGGCGCCAAGGACAACGCCATCTACAGCGCCTCCAAGTTCGCGGTGGTCGGGCTTACCCAGTCGCTGGCGCTCGCCGTGGCCGAGCACGGAATCACGGTCAACGCCTACTGCCCCGGGATCGTGGATACCGACATGTGGGTCTACATCGACGAAGTCCGCAGCGAGATGATGGGCCGCGAGCGCGGCGCCGCAATGCAGGCGGCACTGGAAAACGTTCCGCTGGGCCGGGTCCAACGGCCGGAGGACGTTGCCAATTTCGTCAGCTACCTGGCCTCGCCGGATTCGGACTACATGACCGGGCAGTCGGTCAACATCTGCGGCGGCGTGCACATGCTCTGACGTGCTCGGCGCGCAGGGCACCACCGCCAACCCAAGCAGATTGAACCCACCCACCGCACCGGCTGCCCCAAGGATTGGACGAGCCAGTCTTTGGGTTGACCCATGGGACCATTCCAGCGCCCAGCTGGAATCCGATATGTCGGCACCGGATCAGGCCGATCCAGAAGACGTCGACGTCACGGTCGAGACCGACGGACCCTGGTCCCCGCTGGCCCCGCCGGCCCCGGCGACCGCACCGGCGATTACCTTCATCGACGGTGTCCGCAGGACCCACGCCCGGCTCAATTACCTTGGACCGGACGCGGTCACCTTGCCGGGATTGTGCGCCTCGATCGCGGCCGGCAGCTGCACCTGGGAACCAGATGCAGGCCCGGCCCGTTCGCACTTTGGCCGGTTCCAAACCCGGCGGTTATGCCTTTTCGGGAACGGGGAACCAATAGAACTGCCGGCGGTCGACGGGGTGGCGTTCGAGTCGAGAAGAAGTTCGGCCGGCGACCTGACCGGGCTCAGCGCGGATCTGAACCGGCGGATGCGCGACCTGGAGCTTGACGTTGCGCGCACCGTTGGCGACGGCGCCGGCCTGCTGGTGGCCGACGGCCGGCTGGGCCGGCTGGGCGACGTCGAGGCGATCGGCTACGTGAAATCGCACCATCGGACCTATCTGCAGGATCCTGAGCAGCTGCGCCTGGCGGGCTCCCTGGCGGCGGGTGAGCGAACGCCGCTGTTTGCCGTCGGCGGGCCGGTCGAGGTCTATTCCTGGTACCTGGGCCTGGCCGGCGAGCCCGGCGCACCACCCTGGGCGGGCGTTGCCCGCTGCGAGGTCTCGGCCGCAGTCGGCGGCCAGCGCGCCGCCCGGCTGGCCGACCAGGTGACCGCGCTGCTGCCGCGGGCGGTCCTGCCGTCCTGGCGCGAAGCCCGCGCGCCGCAGAACCTGGGCCCGATCGCCGCTCTGGAATGGCAGCTGCGGCGCGAGCTGGGTGATGCCGGTCTGCTGCGGAGGGCGATCGAACTGGCGGTGCGGTCCTGGGAGGGAGGGGAGTGAGCGGCGCGGCCGACCAGCGCGTCGGCCTGGTCAGCGGGTTCGACCCCTCCTCTAGCGGCGAATTCGTGGTCGCGCTGGATCAGCAGGCCCACCTTGCGGTCGACGATCTGGTCTGCGTGGAAAGCGCGGTGCCCGGCATTCCGGAACCGGTCCTCACGTTCGGCATCGTGACCGAAAACCACGCCGCCCTGGAGGGGGCCCAGTACCAGTCCGACACCCACCGCATCAGCGACGAGGGCCTGCGGCCGGCGCAGCTGGTCCGGTCGGCGCAGGTGGCCGTCACCCGGATCCTGCCCGAGGTCTGGGTCGCCCCCAGCCCCGGCGCCCCGGTCTTCAGGGTCGCCGGCGAGCGCCGCCGCCAGGCGATCTACCACGACACGATGAGCCGGCCCCTGGCGGTCGGGGTCGATACCCGCGGCGAGCCGGTCTACATCGACGTCCGCTACTTCGACGGCGACAGCGGCGGCCACATGTCGATCTCCGGCATCTCGGGAGTGGCCACCAAGACCACCTACGCGCTCTTCTTCCTGCGGCTGCTGGTTGGCGGCGGCCTGGGACCGGAGGCGGCCAACACCAGGGTGCTGGTCTTCAACGTCAAGGGCGAGGACCTGCTCTGGCTGGACAAGCGCTCGAACCAGTTCTCGCCCGAGGACGAACTCGCCTGGCGCAAACTCGGGTCCGAGGCCCGCCCGTTTGCCCTGGCCGGCAGGGGAGGCTCGGGACCGAGCGTCTCCTTCTGGGCCCCGGCCGCCCGCGCCGCCCGCGACACCGTGGTTCCCGACGTGGCCGGGCGTCAGGACGGGGTGGGGGCCTTCTACTGGACCCCGCGCGAGTTCGTGGACCGGGGGCTGCTCAGGTTCGTTTTCGCCGACCCTGCCGACGAGCGCTCGCAGCTGGGATTCGTCGAGGAACGAGTCCGCACCCGCCTGCAGCGCGAGTGCCGGCCGGCCGGCCGGCACGGGGCGCTGGAGCTGGACGGGAACCGGATCGAGGACCTCGGTTCGCTGGCGCGGGCCATCGGCGGAAAGCTTGAACCCGAGGACGACGAGGACGCCGATATCGCCTGGACCGGCCGCGTGGCCGCGGGGACGATTTCGGCGTTCATGCGCCGCCTGCTGGCGGCCGCCTCGCCGATGCGGTTGGGCCGGCTGGTGCGCTGCGGACCGCCGCGCGGCATCGACCGGGGCCTGGCCAACCTGACGGTGGTCTCGATCGCCAATCTGCACGAACACGCCCAGCGGTTCGTCGTCGGGGCGCTGCTCAAGGAGACGTTCGAGGAAAAGGAACGCACCGGCACGCGGCTGCCGCTCTCGGTCGTGATGCTGGACGAACTTAACAAGTACGCACCCCGCAGCGGCGACTCGCCGATCAAGGAGATGCTGGTCGACATCGCCCAGCGCGGCCGCTCGCTGGGGGTGCTTTTGGTTGGCGCCCAGCAGAGCGCCTCGCGGGTGGATGCCTCGGTGCTGGACAATGCCGCGATCAAGGTCGTCGGCCGCATGGATGCGGCCGAGGTCATGCACGACCAGTACGGCTGGATGCTGCCCTCGATGCGCCAGCGGGCGCGGCTGCTGCGGCCCGGGCAGATGGTCCTGCAGCAGCCGACCGTGCCGGTCCCGCTGACGCTGCGCTTCCCGCGCGTGCCCTGGGCCACGCGCGCCGACGAGGTCGCCGAGGACCCGGCGGCCGATCCTTTCGCCGGCCTTGCCTAGCCGGGAATGAGGGTCCTCCACACCGCCGACTGGCACCTGGGCAAGAAGCTGGGCCGGTTCGAGCGCTACGAGGAGATGGGCCGCTTCATCGACTGGCTTATCGAGGTCTGCGAAGAGAAATCGGTCGACCTGGTACTGATCGCCGGCGACCTGTTCGACACGCCCTCGCCGCCCAACCGCGCGGTCTCGCTGGCCACCGAAGCGCTGCAGCAGATAACCGGACTTGGCGCGAGGGTCGTGGCGATCGCCGGGAATCACGATTCGGCCGACTACTTTGAAAACCTCAACCGTTTCTCGGAACTGCACGGCGTCCACCTGGTGGGACGTCCGCCGCGTTCGCCGCAGGACGGCGTGCATCTTATCCAGACTCGCAGCGGACCGGCAGCAGTGGCGTGCTGCCCCTACCTGCGCGAACACACGATCGTCGACTTTTTCAGAGACAGCGGTCAGCGCCACGGAGCCTACCAGGATCGCTTGAACCAGGTGCTGGCTGCGCTCGATCGGGAGCTTGCCAACCATCTCGACTGCGTGCGGCTGCTGGTGGGGCACCTGGCCACCGACGGGGCCGTGCTCTCGCTCCAAAAATCCGGTCGCGAACCCCGCGGCGAACGCACCCTGACCATCGGCAATGCTTACGTGATCTCCGGCCAGCGGCTGCCGCAGGTCGCCCAGTACACCGCCCTCGGCCACATCCATGCCGGGCAGAAGGTGCCGGCGCCCGGGCTGGCCCGCTATGCCGGATCGCCGCTGGCGCTTGATTTCGGGGAGCGGAAGGACCGCAAACAGGTCGTTCTGGTCGACGTTTCCCCGGACCGCAGCGCCGCAGTGGAGCCGATCGACGTGCCGCCGGGCAGGCGGCTGCGCTCGGTCAGCGGCTCCTGGGACGAGCTGGTGGCCCGGCGCGAAGAGCTTGGCGACGATTACCTCTCGCTCACCGTGACCGGCGCCGACGCCCCGCGTGCCCTGCTGCAGCGGGCGGCCGAGACCTTTCCCCATCTCGTGCGCGCCCACCTGGCTTCGGCCGGCGCCGATTCCCTGGTTCAGGGACGGCAAATCGACCGCGACTGGACCGAGATCTTTGCCGAGTACGTCCGTTCGAGCGTCGGCGAGGAGCCGCCCCAGCCGTTGCTGGAGGAATTTCGGGAAATCTACGCGGCGGTGGCCGATGCGTCCGATTGAGCTGACGCTCAAGGATTTCCGATCCTTTCAGGGCCGGCACCGCTTTTCGTTCGCCGGTCGGCGCCTGGTGGCGGTGGCCGGGCCGATCGGGGCCGGCAAGACGTCCATCCTGGATGCAATCGCGTTCGCCCTCTACGGACAGACTCCGAAACTGGGGCGCGCCTCGGCGGCGCTGATCAACCAGGAAGCCGTCGAGATGACGGTGCGGCTGCGTTTTCGAGTGGGTTCGAGCGCGTGGGAGGTTGAGCGCCTGGCGCGCCGCCGCGGAGCCGGCACGACGGCGCTCTACCCCTACTCGGAACCCGATGGCCGCAACCCCCTGGAGCTGCTAAGCGGCGCGCGCAACGTCAACGCGCGCATCGAGGAGATCCTGGGCATGGACTTTGCCGCCTTCTCGCGCTCGATCCTTTTGCCGCAGGGCGAATTCGCCCAGTTCCTGCAGGCGACCGCGGCCGAAAAGGACCGGGTCCTTAAAGGGGTCTTCGGGCTGGAGCGAATCGACCGGATGCGGCAGCTGGCGCGCGAACGGGCTTCGGCGGTGGGGTTGGAAATGGACAGGGTCGCCGACGAGCTGGAGAAATCCGAGTCCGCCGCCGCCGAACGCGAATTGCTCGCGCCAAAGCTGGAACGCGCCGTCGAGCGCGCCGCCGAGGTCGGCGCCCTTCAGGTCAAGTCCTCGGCCCTGGACGCCAGCGAGCAGACGGTGGCCGGCGAACTTGCGAGTTCGGAATCGGCCGCCCGCGCCCTGACCGGGTCCGCGGGCCGCCTGCGGCCGGAGGAAGACATCGCATCGGCGGTCGCGGCCGCCGCCGCTGCGGCCGAAAAGGACCGCGCGGCCGCGGCCCTGGTCGAAGGAGCCCGCGAAAAGATGGAATCGGCCGAGACCGCGCTGGAGCGGTTCCTGGCCGGCCTGGACGGCGAGGCGGGCCTGGAGCGGGCTCGGAAGGCCGTGGGGGAGCTGGAGTTGCGGAAAAGCCTCGCGGCTGAAGCCGCCGAGCGGCTTGATGGCGCCGCGCTGGCGCTGGCCGAATCGAGGAGCGAAAGCGAGCGGCTGGGGCGTGAACTGGACGAAGCGGCCGCGCTGGCCAGCGCGTGCCACCGGAATCTGGAACGGGCCCGACGGGCGCTGGAGGTGGCGCGAGCGCGGGTGGAGGAATTGGAGCGGGCCGATATGGCTATGACGCTGCGCGAGCACCTGGCCCGCGATGACGAATGCCCGGTGTGCGGTCGCCCCATCGGCCAGCTTCCGGAGGGACACGCCCATCCCGACCTGGATGAGGCCCGGCGCCGGTCCCGGCGCGCCGCCGCGGATCAGGATCGAGCGGCCGCGGAGCTGGCGGCAGCGCGTGAGCGATCGGCCGGGCTGGCGGCGACGCGGCAGGTGGCGGCCTCGCGGGCCGACGACGACCGAAGCGCATTAGGCAATGCCCGCGCCCGGTGCGCGGAAGCTGCCGGCAATCTCGAACGGGCCGCCGCGACCGCTGTCGAGATCCTGGCATCGGAGAGTCCAGAAAAGGCGCTGGCGGAACTGGAATGTGAGGTAGCCCGCCTGCGTCGGGCCGCGGCCGATGCCGGCGGCGAATTCACCGCCGCGCTTGCGGCCGAGACCAGGGTCCGGAACGCAGGCGAGGCTGCGCGGGCCGAGGCGCAGGCGCTGGAGCTCGAGTTGAGCGTGATCGCCGGAGAAATGGGGGTGCGGCCGGACGCGCCGGACCTTGCCGACCAGGGCGTTGCCGGGCTGGCCGCGCGGCTGCGCGAACATGCCCGGACCCGACTCGGTGAACTGGCCCGCGAGCGGGATTCAATCAGGCGGCGGGCGATCGAACTGGCCGAGGAACGCAGTGAACTGCTGGCCCGGTGGGATATCCCGGCTGGCGAGGCAGTAAATGAATTCGCGGCCCGGATTCACGCCGAGGCCGCCACCCTTCGCGCGCATGAGCGGGATATGGGGCAAAAAGCGGCGCGGGTGCCCGAACTGGCCCGGGCAAAACGGGAGCTGGGGCGTCGCCGGCGTCGTCTCGAGCGCCTGGTCGAAGACCTGCGCGACAGCCGGTTCCTAAAGTACATGCTGGCCGGGAAACGGGCCCAACTGGCCGAGCTTGGCGGACAGCGGATCCGCGAGCTTACCGGCGGGAGGTTCGGCTTCTCGCCCGGCGACCGGTTTGAGATCGTCGACTTCGGTGCCGCCGACCCGGATCTGCGGGTGCGCGGATCCGACACCCTCTCCGGCGGCGAGACCTTCCTGGCCTCGCTCAGCCTGGCCCTGGCCCTGGCCGACCTGGTCGCCGGCCAGGGCGGACGGTTGGGCAGTTTCTTCCTGGACGAGGGATTCGGCAGCCTCGACGCCGACCACCTGGCGATCGCCATGGACGGGATCGAGCGGCTGGCGTCGGAGGCCGAGGACCGGCTGGTGGTGCTGGTCTCGCACGTCCCCGGGGTCCAGGCGAGGGTCGAGGACCAGATCGTCCTGGCCGCGCCGGCCGGCGTGGGCGGCGGCTCCCGGATAGTCGCCGGCGCCGTTCCCGCTTAAACGGGTAAACCGGGAATGGTCGCGATCTGCACCGGAACGAGTTGGTCGTCGATGTAGACCCCGTCGGCGAAATACATGCCGGTCGGATGGACCTTGCCGGTCACGGTGATGTCTGCCAGCCGGGCCAGGGCCGCGAACTCGGGTTCATCAAGGATTCCGAAGAGGACCGGCTGGACCCGGTTCTCTTCGTCGATCAGCTGGACGACCGCCGATTCGGGACCGATCGGAACCAGGTCTATGCGGCTGCCGGGCGGCGGCCGCAGCAGGGTCCCCGGGATGACCTCGCCGGTCAGGGTGGTGCGGCGCTGGTAGCGTTCCTGGCCCAGGTCGTGCAGCTCGGTCACGCTCAGCGCCCCGTGCGGCCGGCCACCACAGCCGGCCAGGAAGAGGGCCAGCGCCAGCCCCGTCACCATTGCCGCCCACCCGCGGCGCCGGCAACCGGCGGCAATCAAGCGCTTATGAAGGCGACCGCCAGCGCCTCGCGTCCGACGTGCGCGCCGATCGCCGGGGCGAGCGGCTCGGCATCGTGCGTATTGCCGCTCACCTGAACCCGGCCCAGGACCGCCGAGCGCAGGGATTCGAGTTGGCGCGGGTCGCCGGAGCTGACGAA
>CAYXKQ010000037.1:0-11963 GCA_964465715.1 uncultured Chloroflexota bacterium | reverse complement strand
GCCGCACCGGTCCCGCCGCCGGCCACCGGCACCGCACCGCCGCCGGTCCCGACCGCCCACCCATCGCCGCTGGAGAACCTGGCCGCGTGGTGGGACGTGCTCAACGGCCGCTAGCGATTCCAAGCGGGGCCCGGTCGGGGCAGATGCGGCTCAATCTGCAGCGGATCGACCGCGATCTGCCGATGCCCGCCTACCAGACGCCCGGCGCAGCCGGATTTGACCTGTACGCGCGCGTGCAGGTGGTGGTCGAACCGGGGCAGACAGCGCTCATTCCCTCCAACGTGATCGTCGATTTACCGGTCGGATACGCGCTGCTGGTCGCGCTGCGCTCGTCGACTCCGATCCGAAAGGGCCTGATATCGCCGCACGGAATCGGAATCGTCGATTCGGACTACTGCGGGCCCGAGGACGAGCTCAAGACCCTGGTCTTTAATCCGTCCGAACGTCGAATCGTGGTCGAGCGCGGCGAGCGGATCGCCCAGGCCCTGCTGGTCGAAGCCGGGCAGGTCGGGTTGAATGAAGTCGACAAGATCGATGCGCCGACGCGGGGCGGGTTCGGTTCGACCGGATCCTGAAGCGGGCCACGGGGAGCATCCTTAATCGATCGGGCAGCCGAAAGCGCCGCGCCAGGATCGCCCGATGATGGCGACGACGCCATGGGTTTGGGAATCGTGCCCAGGCTGGGCTGGTCCGGCCGGGGTCGCGGACACCCACGCCCCCGGATCTGCTCCTTCGGGATCCGGGCAGCGGGCCGCGAATACGGATTCGTGGTGGAGATTTCCCAGGCGAAATTTTCCCGGAGCAGCCTGAGCGTCCAGGAGATCGCCGGTCGGGCCCGCGACTACGCGGTGGAGGTCATGCGGTCGCGGGGCAACGAACCCGAGCAAATCCAGGCAACCGAGCCGCGCCAGATCCGATGGGACCCCGACTCGGTCCTTTTCCGCTACTGCCAGTACTTTGGCTTCGGTCCCGACGGGGGTTCGGTGCTATTTCTGAACCGCCCGCCGGCGGGCGAAGCCGACCTTCTGGCGGCAAGCGCTTTCGCTGCCGAAACTCCGGTAGACGATGCGGATTGATCACCCGCCCGGCCGTTGAATCCCGACGCATGAGCAAATCCGCAACCCGAACGATCGGCCGGTCCGTACACGAGGTCCTTTCCGATGTGGCTTCCGAGCGGCCGGGCTGTTTGGTGGTCGCCGTCTCGGGCGGACCCGACTCGGTTTGCCTCGGCCACGCCGCCGCGGCCTGGGCCCGGGCCAACGACCGCCGCCTGATCGCGGCGCACTTTGACCACCGTCTCCGGCCCGAATCGTCCGCCGATGCCAAGTTCGTGGCCGGCCTGGCCTGCGCCTGGGGGATCGAGTGCGAAATCGGACGGACCGAATCGCAGCCCGGGTTCGGCGCAGGTCGCTCGCCGGAGGATTGGGCCCGCCGGGTCCGCTGGGAGTTCCTCGAGGGCTGCGCCGCGCGCCACCGTGCCGCGGCGATCCTTACCGCCCACCACATCGGGGACCAGGCCGAGACCCTGCTGCTGCGGCTGCTGCGCGGCTCCGGCAGCACCGGCCTGGCCGGCATGCCGGTGGTGGCGGCCGGGTTCGACCCGCCGCGGGTCCGTCCGCTGCTGGGAATCCGACGCGCGGTGATCAAGTCCTATCTGGCCGAGAACGACCTGCCGCATCGCACCGATCCCAGCAACCTGGAGCCCCTTACCGATCGCAATCGCATCCGTCTCGGCGTCCTGCCGCTGCTTGAGCAGATCCGGCCGGGCGCCCAGTCCACGCTTGCCCGCGCGGCCGAGAACCTGCGCGTGGAGTCGGAACTGCTTTCGGATCTGGCCGAAGCGGCGCTGCCCCGCGCGGGGACCTGCGAGTATTTCGGGGCCTTCGAGTTGGACGCGGTCAAATTCGCCCGGCTCGAGGACGTGTTGCAGAAATTGGTGCTGAGAAACCTCTGCGCCCGGGTCAGTGGCCAGTTTCCGCGCCGCCCGGTGCTTGACGCCGCCATCTCTTTCGCCCGCGGCAGCGGGCCGGCCCAGACGCGATTGGCTCCCGGGGCGATGTTCGAGCGCTCACGCGGCAGGTGCCTGGTGCGGGGGATCCAATGGCACCCGCCCTCCCCGCCTCCACCACGCAAGATCGGGGCAGCCGACTCCGAGCCGGTTGCGTTTCTCGGTATCCGGTTCCGGCTGCTTTCAGGGGCCCGGGCCGGGCCGGGCGGCAACGTCCACCTGCAACTCCCGGCCGGCTTCAACGAGGCCGAAATCGCCGCGGTCTCGCCCGCGACCCCGGCACTATCCGCGCTGCCCCGCTGGCGGCGGCCGGCCACGCCCGGCCTCTACCTCGAGGATCGCCTAGTCTGGGGGCTCGGGCTTGGCGTTGCGCCCGGCCCGCTGCCGCGCGGTGACCGTCCGGCCCAGTTCACGCTCAATTGGGACCCGTCCATGTAGCCCATCTCCGGTGCCTGGCGATCCGCCGCGGACGGGCATTCGTATCAAGGGATAGCACCCGTCCAATCAGGATTGGGTGCTAGACTGGCAAACCTTAGAACTGGTAGAAAAATCCTTGCGATCCCAACTACGGGCTGGCCCTGAAAGTGCCGCCCACACGGCTCGCACCAGCGCAGTTCCGGGACTGAACCTGCCGTGATGAACAACCGCTGGATGCGCAACGGGTTCGTATACCTGATCATCGCGGTGGCGGTGCTGGCGGTGCTTTTCATCGTCTTCTCACCGTCCGGCAACACCCCGCACTACTCGTACTCGGAGATGCTGGCCGACGTCCAGCAGGACGTCCTGGCGGGCTCGCGGCCGCAGCTTTATGTGACCGGCAGCGACACGGTCCAGTACACGAATTCGGCCGGAGTCACGCGCTCGGCGGCGATCGGCTCGGAGACCGACGTGATCGCCGACCTGCGAGCCGCCATCGTAGCCCTGAATCAGGTCCAGGTCGAGTACGCCGAGCCGTCACGGCTGGGCGGGATCCTGGGCGGGCTGTTCTCGTTCCTGCCGATCATCTTCATCGTCGGCCTGCTGTTCTTCATGATGCGCCAGGCCCAGGGGTCGAACAACCAGGCGCTCTCCTTCGGGCGGACCAAGGCGCGGGTGATTTCCGGTCAACGCCCCACCGTCACCTTCAAGGATGTCCAGGGCGTTGACGAGGCCAAGCAGGAGCTCACCGAAGTGGTCGAGTTCCTCAAGTACCCCGAGAAATTCACCAAGATCGGTGCCCGGATTCCGGCCGGAATCCTGCTGGTCGGACCGCCCGGGACCGGAAAGACCTACCTGGCCAAGGCGGTCGCCGGCGAAGCCGGGGTGCCGTTCTTCTCCCTCTCCGGCTCCGAGTTCGTCGAGATGTTCGTCGGCGTGGGGGCATCGCGGGTGCGCGACCTGTTCGAGAAGGCGCGCCAGAGCGCCCCGTGCCTGATCTTTGTTGACGAGATCGACGCGGTCGGGCGCCAGCGCGGCGCCGGGCTGGGTGGCTCGCACGACGAGCGCGAGCAGACTCTGAACCAGATCCTGGTGGAGATGGACGGCTTCGAGACCGACACCAAGGTGATCGTCGTGGCCGCCACCAACCGGCCTGACATCCTCGATCCGGCCCTGCTCAGGCCCGGCCGCTTCGACCGGCGCGTGATCCTCGACCGGCCCGACATCCGCGGCCGCGAGGCGATTCTGCGGGTCCACGCCAAGGGCAAGCCGATCGCCCAGGACGTTGACCTGCTGGTGCTGGCCAAGGAGACTTCCGGCTTCACCGGCGCCGACCTGGAGAACCTGCTCAACGAGGCCGCCATCCTGGCCGCGCGCGAAAACAAGACCGAGATCTCGATGCTCGAACTGGAAGAGGCCATCGACCGCGTGGTCGCCGGCCCGGAACGCAAGAGCCGGGTCATCACCGCGCGCGAAAAGGAAATCACCGCCTACCACGAGGTCGGTCACGCCATCGTCGGCCACTACATGGGCGAGATGGACCCGGTGCACAAGATTTCGATCATCGCCCGCGGGCGGATGGGCGGCTACACCCGCTTCCTGCCCCCCACCGACCGTTCGATGATGTCCAAGACCCAGTTCGAGGACCAGATCGCCACCATGATGGGTGGGCGCGCCGCCGAGCTGATCGTCTACGACGAATTCACGACCGGGGCCTCCAACGACCTCGAGCGGGCCACTGAAATCGCCCGCCAGATGGTCACCCGCTACGGAATGAGCCGCCAGCTCGGCCCGCGCACCTTCGGGCGCAAGGACGAACTGGTGTTCCTCGGCCGCGACATCCAGGAATCTCGCAACTACTCGGAAGCCGTCGCCCAGCGAATCGACGATGAAGTGACCCAGATCGTCACCCAGGCCCACGACCGCGCCACTTCGGTGCTGCGGGGTCACATGGACGAACTGGAAAAGATCTCGCGGTTCCTGATCCAGGCCGAAAGCATCGAGGTCCCAACCTTTGAGGCCCTGCTCAGGGGAGAGGACGTTCCGCTCCCGGCCTCGGACCGGGACTCAGAACCCGAAGTCGAAGCCGACGACCCCGAAACGTCCGCGTCCCCGCCGGCCGAGAGCATTCCCCGGGCCCCGCGCCTCAAACGCGACCCTTCGGGGGCCTGACCGCCAGCCGGCGAGCGTTCCGGCAACCCGGATCAGCGCCCAGTCACCGCCCGGACCGTTAAGCCGGCGCGGCAGCCGGCAGAACCGTTCGGCCCCCAGGCCCACCGCGCCCATTCCGGTCTCCGACCGCACCCTATGGCGAACATTAGAACTGTGCACCGGCGGGGCGCGATACAGCGTTTAAACCCCGGTGCGGAGGTCCGAAAAGGCAGCTAGCGTCGGGGTAGTTCAAATGCGGTACGAGCCGCCGGACAGCTGTCCGGCCCCGCAGGCGATCGCTTCGGCGCTCCTGATCTTCGTACCCAACACCGCCAGCATCATCCTGCTGACCGCCTTCGTCGTCCGGGCCTCCGGGCAGTCGGACAGCTACCTGGCCTGGGTCACGTTCACCGGATTGGCGATATCCGGCCTGAGCATAATCCTGCACGCCTTCCCGTACCGCTATCTGGGGTCGGGAGGCCTGGTCGTTACCAACCTGAACGTCCCGCTGCTGGCGATGTCGGTGCTGGCGCTGGCCAAAGGCGGCCCCGGCCTTCTGGCCACGCTGGTGATCTCGACCACCCTCCTGCAGTTCGCGATTGTCCCCAAGCTGGCCTCGCTGCGGCGGGTGTTCACGCCCACGGTCAGCGGAATAATCATCATGCTGGTGGCAGTGTCGGCGGTCCCGTTCATCGTGGACCGCTCGATCAACCAGTCGCTCGACCAGACCGCGGTCGTATTCATACCCGGCCTGGTCGCGCTTGGCGCCGGCCTATGGGCCGCAGTCCAGGCCTCGGCGGCGCGAAGGGTGTGGACCCTGCCGATCGCGGTCGCGGCTGGGCTGCTGGTGGCGTTTCCGATGGGGCTCTATGATTTCTCGCTGGTGGCAGAGGCCTCCTGGCTGAGTGTTTTCGACCTGGACTGGCCCGGCTGGAGCCCTGACTTCGGAGTCGATTTCTGGTCGATGCTGCCCGCTTTCCTGATAGTCAAACTCACCGCTTTTCTCAAGGTCGTCGGCGACCTTTCGGTCACCCACCGCGCGTCCTACGCCAACCCGGTGGCGCTGGACTTTCGAAGGATCCAGAGCGGTCTGAACGTCTATGGAATCACCACGCTCCTGACCGGATTGCTGGCCACGTTGCCTGTTTCGGCTCCGTGGTCTTCCACCGCCGTCTACATCGGATTCACCCGCAACGCCGCCCGCAGCGTCGGAATCTATCTGGGTATCTTTACGCTCGCGATTGCCGCGTTTTCCAAGGTGGTGGCGGCAATCGCGGCGACGCCGAATTCGGTGATCAGCGCGGTCTACGTGTTCGTGTTCGGACTGCTTTTCATCGAGGGCGCAAAGTGGGTGTTCTCCGGCCCGATGAGCAACCGCAAGTCGGTCATCACCGGCGTATCGCTGGTGCTTGGGCTTTCGGCCGGCACCTTCGGCCAGTTAAGCGAGGGCATTCTGAGCGAACTGATCGGCAACACGATCATCGTCGGCGCGCTGACCGCGATCGGAATGACGGTGGCCACCGAGTTCCGCAGCCTATTTCCGCGCAAGCTCAGGGTGGACCTGTCGCCCGCCGCCCTGACCGACATCGCCCAGATGCTGGAGCGCTTCGTCGAGCGCAACCGCTGGAGCGAAAGCGCCGGCACCCGGCTCAATCTGGTCGTTGAGGAAGCGGTGCTGACCCTGCTGGAGCAGGGAGACGAAAACGGGGTCTCGGACGGACGTCGGCTGGTCGCCTCGGTCCACCCCGACGGGGACGCTGCCGAGGTGGAACTGGTCGTTTATTCGCAAGACCAGGTTGAAGGAAACATCGAGGACCAACTCGCCTTCGTCGGCGAACCGACTGCGCCCGAGGACGCCCAGCAGCTATCGACCAGGCTGCTAAAGCACTATGCGTCCTCGGTGCACCATCGCAAGTACCACGGCGTCGACGTGATTACCTGCCGCATCGACAGGTAGGTTCAGCCGGCCCGAACAACGGTTCCCGGTACGGTTCCGGCTTGGCCAGGGGAAGCGTCCGGCGGCGATTCTGGATGCCTCCGCGTGCGGAGTCAAATTTATCCCACGACGGGCCCAGGATGAACCGGCGGCCGCGGCCGCCGGTTCATCCGTGCGTCTATTGCCGGACCCCGGCGTTGCGCCCTTCCCGGCTAATCGTCATCAAAGTACCCCGACCCGAATATCAGCCCGTCGTGGCGGATGACCCAGACGTGAACGGCGCTGCCGGTTCCCTGGGTGGCCGGAGCCAGGTTGTGGAACCAGCGGCCTTGCTCGGTGACCGCGGCGATCTGTTCGCCGTAGTCGTAGGTATTGCCGTCAACGTCGCGGGCGCGCAACAGCTTCACGTCGGTGCCGACCCGCTGCGGCAGCACCGGGTGCACCAGGTAGTTGTCGTCGGCGCCGATCAGGAACAGGGAAGTGGCGCCGTCGAAGCTCGCCGGGCTGTTGTAGTGCGCCACCGTAGCGTCGAGCCCCTCGCTTCCGTAATAGTCGATTGCTGACTGTACGTAGGCCTGGGCGTGTTCCTCGCGGTTCTCGGGCGCCGGGTAGTAACCGGTGGCGAAGATCCGCCCGTCGTGGCGAATGGCGAACGTGACCTTCGGGGCCTCGAGCAGGGTTGCCGGATGCGGCCAGAGGTATTCGACCCAAATGCCTTCCTCGGTCGCCTTGGCGATCTCCTTGCCAAGCTCGAAGCCATCCGACCCCACGACATCCTTGATATCGGTACCGATCAGCCGCGGGAAAAGCGGATGGACGAAGTAGATGTCGTTCTCGTCCATCGCGAACAGGTAGAACTGGCCTTCGAACGCCGCCACGCTGTTGTAGTACTGGGTCATGGATTCCAGGCCGTCATTGTCGTAACGCTCGATCGCCCGCTGCACGTAATCGACGGTGAACTCGCGCGGGTCGGCTCCCTGATAGGCGGGCGGTTCGGCTTCCGGGTCAGGGGTGTAGTAACCGGAGGCGAAGATGTGTCCCTCGTGCCTGACAACCCAGGTGGTCTTGGGTTCCTCGCGACCCGTCGCCGGGTTCGGCCACAGGTACTCGACCCAGTGACCTTCGGGCGTCGCCTTGGCAATCTCGATCCCGAGCTCGTAGCCGTTCGAACCGACCACGTCCTTGATGTCGGTACCGATCAGGTGCGGAAATATCGGATGGACCAGGTAGGTGTCTTGCGGGTCCATCATGAACAGGTAGAGTTCACCGTCGACGCTGGCGCGGCTGTTGTAGTAGCCCACTGCAGCATCCAGGCCCCGGTTCCGGTAGACCGCGATCGCGTTGCTGACGTACTCGCGGATGACCCCGGCCAGGTTGGCCCGAACCGAGAAGTGGCCGGACCCGAACACCAGGCCGTCGTGGAGCACGAAGTAACTGCGTTTGGGTTCGCGCTGTCCGGTCTGGGGATTGGCCTGCAGGTGGTTGAACCACACGCCGTCCCCGGAAACGGCGCGCACGACCCGGGCCAGTGAATGACCGGGCGGCAGCGTGGCGCCTACAAGATTGCGGAATATCGGCGCCGCAAGGGCCCGCAATGAAGCTTTTTCGACCAGGATCAGCGAGCGGTCGCCTACGATGCTGTCCGGGCTGTTGTAGTGGGCCGTGGTCGCATCCAACCCGTTTTGGTCGTAATGGGCGATCGCGGCGTTTACGTAGGCGAGCGTCTGCGCGTCGGCGTCGGCGACGGCAGTAAGCGCGATCGATTCGGGCTCCCAGTCGAACCGCTCGATGGCCAGCCGTTTCTGAAGGCCGAACGGTCCGTTTACCCAGGTGCTGTAGCCGTCGGTGAATCCGGTCCAGTTGTTGGCCTTGTGCCAGGTGAGCACGCCGCCGGTCGTGGCCTGGCGGGTGATGCCGTCACCAGGGTCGTGCTGCTCGTCTTCAAGACACTGCCCGACCGCGTCCGGAATCAGGGCCTGCAGCCCCGCAAAGCCAAGCACGAACCGGCAGTCGTCGGTGGCCGATACGCGGCCGCTGAGTGCTGACGAAAACACCAGCGCGATCAAACCCGCAAGGGCGAACATGTACGCTGCCCGAACGATCGGTTGCCTGCCCGCGCTAGCGGGCGATGCGGCAAATATCCCTGAATTCGGCAGCATACTCAGAATCCCCCCGGCCGGTTGTTCACGCGGCCCCGGCCAGCCGCAAATACTGTTGCCAGATTACAACAGGGGAGGCCGCCGACGGTTGGAATTCAAACCGCCTTCCGCCGCCTCCGACTATTGCGCGGTTCCGGGCAGAAGCCCGCCTGGCCGGCCCGAGCAACTTCCAAGCCCAACCGCACGGGTCTCGCGGGCGCCGGTAGGAATAGGAGTGGTCAGCGCCTCCCCGCGCTATTTGGCCGCAGCGCCAGAATGTCTGCTTCGGTGGCGGGCGGCGGATTGTCGCGCTGGGCGAATGCCAGGGCGAACGCCAGCAGGGCCATCGCCGCGCCGATCGCAAAACACGCCCGCAGACCGAAAATCAGGTCGTCCGGCGGGGCGTCCAGCGCCACCGATCCTCCCGACCGGCTGGTCACCGCCAGCGTAAAGACCAGGCCCCAGACCGACTGGCCAAGCGAAAACCCGAACGTCCGCGCGGTCGCCAGGATCCCGGCCGATAAGCCCAGCATCGAACGCGGCAGCGAACCAACGATCGAGCTGTTGATTGTCCATTCGAAGGTGCCAAGGCCTATGCCGGTAAGAGCCAGCAGGGCAACCAGCAGCCAGACTGATGTATCGGTGCGCAGCAAAAGCAGCATCAACACGGTGCCCACGACCAGCAGGGCAAGCCCGGCCGATGCCGGGTGTCGGGGAGAACTGCGTTCGGCCCAGAGCGCTCCCAGCGGGGCCATGAACGACATCATCGCCGGGGAAATCGCGGCCACGATTCCGATGGCGAACGCTGACATTCCCAGAACCAGCGACATGTAGAACGGCAGCAACAGGAAGTTGATGATCACGACCATGAATCCGATGGCCGCGGCAAGGACCGGCAGGCGGAAATCGCGCAGCTTGAATAGCCGGAAATCGAGCGTGGGATGAGCCGCGTTCAACTGCACCCGGACGAAGAAATACAACACCACCACGCCCACCGCGGCCGAACCCAGGATTTCGGGGCTGAGCCAGCCCCGGTTGTTACCCAGGGTGATAGCCAGCAGAAGCGGACCCTGCCAGAAGAGCATCAGCGAGGCGCCGCGGTAATCGAATTTGCGATCCAGCCGCTGCGGAGTCTCCCAGAGGCGTTCGAAAAATCCCAACCGGCCGCCCAGCCAGATGATCGCCATCACCAGGACCAGCATCGCCAGGGGAACCCAGAAGAGAGTCCGCCAGCCGAAGGTCTCCCCCAGAAATCCGCCGACCAGCGGGCCCGACACCAGTCCGATGGAGGTAGTGATTCCGACCACTGAAAGGGCGCGGGCGCGGCGGCCGGCAACGAACGAACGAATGGTGAAAGCCGGCCCCACCGTATAGCAGGAAGCCAGGGCGATTCCGGTCAGGAACCGTGATATCAGCAGCATCGCGAAGCCGACCGAGAGCGCCGCCAGCAACGCCGCCACGAAGAACATTGCCAGCCCGGCGTAAAGCACGCGACGATGGCCGATCCGATCCGCCAGGTTGCCCATGACAAGGAGCAGCGCGGCCGACATGATCATCGGTGCCAGGTTGGTCCACTGCGCGATTTGCAGGTCCAGCCCCAGATCGTCGGCGATCGTTGGCAACACCACTGCAATCGCGGTGTTGTCGTAGGTACCCAGAAAGACGCAGATGAACCCGGCCAGGAGGGGGGCGAACGAGGTTCGCAGGCTCAGGGTTCGCAAGGGTCGGGCCTGCACGGGGAGGGTTATCCGAGAATGGCGGCGGTTGCGGGGCAGCCTGGGCCGGTGCGGGCCAGACCCCTACATTTTCCGGGCAGACCGGTTGCGGGCCGGGGAAAGAGCGCCTACGGTGCGATTTTTGGATTACTTGGCAGATTGCCGACCGCTCACCGACGATGCGATGCGCCGGGTAGTGGGCGAAGATCTGAACCCGGTCACACGGGTCGCCCGCTACCACCTTGGCTGGACCGAAGCCAACGGGTCCCCGCTGCCCGGCCCTAGTGGCGGCAAGCAACTCCGTGCCGGCTTGCTGCTGCTGGCCTGCGAAGCCCTCGGTGGCGGTCGGGCGGGACTGCCGGCGGCGGCCGCTGTCGAGTTATTCCACTCCATGACCCTGCTGCACGACGACATCATGGACCGCGACCGGCAGCGCCGCGGCCGGCCGGCCGCCTGGACTATCTGGGGCGAAGCCACGGCCATAAACGCCGGCGACCTGCTGCTCACGCGCGCCTTCGCCGCGCTGGCGGATTTCGGCGCCGATCCGGCCGATTCGATCCGCCGAATGGCCGACGCCTGCGGAGCGGTCATCCGCGGACAGCAGCTCGACCTGCAGTTCGAATCCCGCAAAACCATCAGTGCCAGCGAATACGAACAGATGATCGCCCTCAAGACAGCCACCCTCTTCGGCCTGGCATTGGAGTTAGGTGCGGTGGCGGCCGGGCGCGATTCCGATCCCTGGCGGCGCCTCGGCCATCAGTTGGGTCTAGCCTTCCAGATTCGCGACGACGCGCTCGGGATCTGGGGTGATCCGCGGGTGACCGGCAAACCGGCCGGCGGGGACCTGCGGCGCGGCAAGAAATCACTGCCAGTGCTCCTTTACCTTCAGTCGGGAGGCCAGATCCCGGATGCCGTGGCGACCGACGAGGAAGTCCGGGCCCTGCTGGATACGTTCGAGGAAGCCGGGGTGGCCTCGCTGATGCGCGACCGCCTGGTCGGAATCCAGGGGCGCTGTCGTGAACTGGCGGGCGGGCTGCCTGTAAAACAGAACTACGCGCAAATGCTGGACGAAATGATCGATCTGGTCGCCGATCGCCAGTACTGAACGGAAGAGCGCACATGCACCCAACTGTCAAACCAAGCAAGTTGATGATCGTCCTGCTCTCGGGTGCGATCGCCCTGGCGCTGCTGGCGGCGGCCTGCGGCGAGGAGGAATCCGCGATCGCGCCCGCCCCGGCGGCGCCCCCACCGGCCCCAACGGCGGCCCCCGAACTCACTCCCGAACCGACGCCGGAGCCGACTCAGGAGCCGACGCCTTCGCCCGAACCGACTCCGGAGCCTGAACCCGAGCCCGCGCCGGAGCCCGAACCCGAGCCGACCGAAGAAGCGGCGGCACCCGAGATCGACATAGAGATCGGCGCCGAGGAACTCTTCACGGCTTTCTTTAGCGACAAGGACGCCGCCCTGGCCGAGTACAAGGGCCAGACCGCCCGGATCAACGGGATGATCCGCGAGAACTTTCCCGCCGGCCGGGGCGGATTCTTCATGGTGGTCGGCGGCGACCACGTCAACGGCGTCATATGCACGCTGGGCGCGGA
>CAYXKQ010000036.1:10506-12208 GCA_964465715.1 uncultured Chloroflexota bacterium | reverse complement strand
CCCCCGATCACGGCCGCGATCGTGCCCAGGCAAGAGACCCAGGTGGTGCGGTGCCGGGGTGGCGGGTGGTCCTTGCCCCTGTCGAATCGCAGCATGTTCCCCTACCCGGCTTTTTCTCCGCCGACCGGGGCCGGCGCGGCGGGCGGGTCTTCCCTGGGCGGGGCCAGCTTGGCGGCGATCGCGGCGGCGCCCTCGCGGTCGTCGGGGCCGAGCTGGCCGTCCAGTACGAGTCCGAGGAGGTGCTCCTTGATCGGCTTAATCCAGGGACCCGGAGGTCGGTCCAGCAGTTCCATCAGGTCGTTGCCGTCCAGCGGACTGCGCATCCGCGCCACGACGCCATCGGCCCCCAGGCGCTCGCAGCGGGCCTCCAGTTCGGCCACCCTGGCCAGGCCGTCGCGGATCTTGCGGTGCCGATAGCTGGTGATATCGGCGCGCGAGAGTTCGAGCAACAGTTCGCGGTGGTCGCCGACCTCGCGCAGATAGCGGCGCACCGCCCCGTCGGTCCAGTCGCGCGTATAGAGATTCGAGCGCATGTGCAGGGCGACCAGCGAACCGACCTCTTCGGTCGTGGCCCGGTCGAACCGCAACCGGCTCAGGATTCGGCGCGCCATGCGGGCCCCGACCAGCTCGTGGCGGAAGAAGTGCACTTTGCCGCCACGCACCCTCCGGGTTGCCGGCTTGCCGATGTCGTGCAGCAGTGCGGCCAGACGGAGGGGCAGATGCGCCCGCACCCCGTTGACCACGCGCAGGGTGTGCGAGAGAACATCCTTTTGGCGTGAACGCTCGTCGTTGTCGGTCTCGGACAGCTCCAGCAGCTCCGGGACGACGAACCGGCACAGGCCCAATTCGATCAGGTCGGCCAGACTCCCGGCGGGATCCTCGGCCAGCAGGATCTTTTCCAGTTCGGCCCGGATGCGTTCGGCGGAGATAAATTGCAGGCGCCCGGCGCTGGCGGCAATGGCTGACCGGGTGGGGGCGTCTATATCCAGGTCCAGCTGCGCGGCCAGGCGGATGGCGCGCATCATGCGCAGCGGATCCTCGCAGAAGCGGTCCTCGGCGCGGCCGACTGCCCGCACCCGCCGCCGGGCGATGTCGCCGACTCCGTCGAACGGGTCGATCAGCCGTCCGCTGGAAATGTCCTGGGCGATGGCGTTGATCGTGAAGTCGCGGCGTTCCAGATCCTGGCGGAGACTGGTGCCGAACTGGACCTGAGGGTGGCGCGAGTGCGGGTCCGGGTACCACTCCGAGCGAAACGTGGTCACGTCCACCTGACGGTCGCCGAAGCGCGCGCACACGGTGCCGAAGGCCGAGCCGATTTCGACGATCGCCTTGCCGCCCGACTGACGCAGCAGACGCGAGATCTCCTCCGGCACAGCCGAGGTGGCAAGATCCAGGTCGGGCGCCGCGCGGCCCAGGATGCGGTCGCGTACCGAGCCGCCGACCAGGTAAATGGAATGCCCGGCCCGCTCGAAAACTATTGCGATATCGCCCAGAAAATCCAATGCCAACGCCCGCAAGAGGTAACCCGGCTTCAACCGCCCCGCCGCAAAACTCCCTCAAGGCCAAGCTTAGGGCGCATTTGCCCCCAGAGTTGCCTTGCCGCCTGCCGCGGCGAGACCCGCAGGCGGCGGACGAGCGTGTCGCCGAGCAGCAAGATTATGGCGGCCGTCAGCCAGTTCGGCGCCGGCACCCCGGTTGCCGG
>CAYXKQ010000036.1:0-10406 GCA_964465715.1 uncultured Chloroflexota bacterium | reverse complement strand
CAGCGCGGCCGCGAAAGCGGGGAACTGGCCCCAGGACGTCCATTCGGATGACCAGACTCCGCTCAGATCGCTGGTCCAGGCGACGACCGGTCCGCGGCC
The DNA here is from genome assembly GCA_964465715.1 of uncultured Chloroflexota bacterium. Classification (GTDB taxonomy): domain Bacteria; phylum Chloroflexota; class UBA11872; order UBA11872; family VXNJ01; genus VXNJ01. The sequence goes on along the minus strand of CAYXKQ010000036.1, from coordinate 10,307 downwards.
GTACTGCCAGCTCGCCAGGATCGGTTCCCCATCGTTGGAGGCCAACACGGTCTTGGCCTGGGGGCGGGCCTCGGTGCGAACGTATCCCCCCAGCCAGGGCAGGGCCGCTCCGGCCGAGGTGAGCGCGAACAGTTCGCTGGGGCTCGCCAGGCGCGGCTGCATGGGGCTGGAGACGGTCACGAAGTTCTTGGCCAGTTCGGCTTCCTGGGTCAGTACCGCCGGGATTTGGGCCGGCTCGCGGGCGACGTGGAACCGTCCCCCGGCGCCGGTGGCCAGCGAGGCGAGCAAATCCAATTCGGCGTCGTCACCGACCGCGATGGTCGAAATAGAGATCCCGTCGTTGCGGGCCTGCTGGACCAGGGCCCCGAATTGCCCGTAGCTGGCCTGCCCGTCGGTGATCAGGATGATGTGGCGGATCTGGGCCGTTTGGCCGGCCAGCTGGCGTCGCGAGAAATTCAGGGCGCGAAAGATGTCAGTGGTCCCGTCCGGCCCGATGGAGGCGATCTCGGCGGAGAGCGCGGCTCGATCCGAATCGGGTCCGAGCCGGGTCAGGGGGATGATCAGCACGGGATCGGCGCTGAACGCGACCACCGCGACCTGGTCTCCTTCCTCCAGCAGCTCCAGGGCGGCGATCGCGGCCTCGCGGGCCAGGGCCAGCTTGCTGTCGGGGACGGCCTGCGAGAGCGCCATAGAGGTCGAACGGTCGATCAACAGCAGCAGAGCGATTTCGGCCTGCTCCTGCTCGCGCCAGGGGTCCGAGTCGACCGGCAGCAGGCGGTTGAGCGGCGAGTCGGCGTAACCGCCGGCGGTGAACGAATTCGGGCCGCCGACTACCGCCAGCCCGGTCCCGTATTCGGAGACGGCCGTATCCAGGGCCGATATCTGAATCGGGGTCAAATCGGTCGCGGCCACGTCGTTGAGCAGCACTCCGCCGAATTGCGCCAGCTCCTGCGGATCGTCCGGCATCTGCGTGGGGTCAAGCAGCACCAGTTCGTGCCCGAGCCCCGCGATCGTCTCGGCCAGCGGACCGGCATCGCCCACGTGCAGCAGGGGGCGCGGCGCGCGCACGTCCAGCACCGTGGCCAGAACGTCGTTTGCGTTGGAGCCTCGCGTATCCAAGTATTCGGTCACCAATTCGGCCGGACCCGCCACCGCCGGCGCGCGCAGGCGGGCATTGAACACCGATACCCCTTCCTCGAGCAGAACCGAATCGTCGACCAGCAGATCCTGGTCACTCCAGATCCGGATTCGTCCCCGGCGCTGTCCGGCGGCCCATACCTGGACCTGGACCGCGAATGGCTGGGCGACCTCGATCTGCGAGCGGTGCAGGACCGCCAGCAGGGCGGGGTCGGGCTCGCCGGCTTCTTCGACCGGCAGGATGTTCACCGCGCTGCCTGTCGCCGCCGCGTAGGCCAGCGCCGATTCCAGATCACCGTCGGTGGAGGCTCCGTCGCTGGCCAGGTACAAGTCGCCGCCGCCGCCGACGCCGGCCGCGATCGCGGCGGCAAGGTCGCTGCCGGATCCGCCGAATTCGAATGCCCCGGCCACCGCTCCATGGCTGAGCAGTTCGCGCGCCGAATCGCGGGCCCCCAGTTGGGCTGCCAGCTGGATGCTCTCCGAACCATCGACGGCCACCATCGCCCCGTCCCGGTCGCGCAGATTGCATATGCCCTGATCGAGGGCCAGGAGCAAGGCCAGCACCGCCAGGATGCGCAGGCCGGCCGAAGTCCAATGTCGGATTGGCCCGATCAGGGCCCGCGACCGCAGCGAGAGAGCGACGATCGCCGCAACCGCCAATACTGCCAGCCCGGCCGTCGCCAACGATGTCCACTCCCCGCAGACCGCAAATAATCCCGGGCCCATGGCTAGAACGCCCCCCTTCGGCGGCAGAACCAGGCCCATTCGCAGAGGAGCGCCGCCACCGCCAGGGTGGCCAACAGCGGCCACAACTCGAGCACCCGGCTGACGGAGGCGCCGCCCAACGGTTCGGCGATTGCGCCAGGCGCGAGCACCGGGCCGACCGCCTGCACCCAGACCGCGGTCTGGGCTATCGTGTTTCCTTCCCTCTCCTGGCTAATCCGGTGCAGACCGGTCAGTTGCGGGCGCCAGGAGATCCCCTGGTCAGCGATCAGGGGATCGATTGCCGACGGGTCAAGAGGTTCGGCGCGGTTCAGGGCGGTCGTCAGGACGACCTGGCCTCCGGGGCCCAGGATCGTGAGCGAGTCGGCGCGGGGGTGCGGCCGCAGCAGGGTCGCCACGCCGGCGCGGGCGGCGGGCGAACCGGACAGCGGGCGGAGCGGGTCCACCCGGGCCAGCAGGTCGCGCACGAGAAGTGGAAATGCGGCCTGTCCGGAGAGTCCGCCGGCCGGGTCCAGCGCCAGGACCGCGATTTCACGGTCGGCGATGCGGGCCTGCCAGAGCCAGCTGCCCGAGCCCGAGTCCGCGTGACTGCGCGCCGCCGCCGGGGCGAAGAGGGCGCGGACTGCGCCGGAGGCCAGCGCGCTGGCCGGCACCCCATCCAGAAGCGAGCCGGTCGGGTCCGGCAGGGCCAGGTCGAATGTCGCCTCGGCGCGCTCCAGGATGCCCGCACCGGCCGGCGGGTCGATCAGGACAATCCCGGCGGCCGGCAGCTGTTCGGGCAGTTCCCCGACATACACGGCAATGTCGAATTCCGCATCCGGGCCGGAGACCACCTGGTGTCCGGCGGCCCGCGCGGCCCGCTCGTAGGCGCCGGGATCGTGGGCGGTGACCAACACATCGCCGCGGGACTGGTCGGCGGGGCCGACTGCCGCACTGACCGAGGCGCCGCGGCCTGGTTCGCCGAGCCACAACCTGATCTGGGCGTCGCCCGGCAGGCCTTCAAGCACACCTTCCAACAGGCCGCTCTCGGGCATTCGACCCGATCGCACAAGGGCGGCCTGTTCACCCGGGCCGTCCGTGGATCCGGCGGCCCCGATTTCGGCCAGCAGTTCGAATTCGGACCCCGGTCGTCCCTGGAGGTGGTAGAGAAGCGAGTCGCCGGACCGGCCCTCGATCGAAAGCAATGGTCCCACGCGGAAGCGGTCCGGAACCGCCGGGGCAAGCACGCTCCAGCGCGGACCGGCGACGATATCCTCGGTGCCGCTGGCCAGCAGCATTCCGCGGGCGTCGGCCTGGCCCGCCATCAGTCCCGCGGCGAGGTCAAGCGCCGCGCTCAGATCACCTCCACCGTGACTGCCGGGGACCCCGGCCAGGGTGGCGAGCACCGATTCCGCATTTCCGTCCGCCAGCGCCAGTCGGGGGTGGGGCTGGGCCAGCACCAGTGCATGCCGGCGATGATCCAGGGCCTCCAGCGCGGCCGCCAATGGCGCCGGATCGAGCCCCGGTTGGGCGACGGTCACGACCAGTCCGCCGGACCCGCCGGGCAAACGCACGCTGGGACTTGCCAGGGCCAGCGCCAGCAGGGCCAGGGCCAGCAGTTGCAGCAGCAGCGCCAGGTGACGCCGGATCCAGTCGCGCAGGCGGCGGCGACCCTGCCGCGGCGGTCGGCGCCAGGGGTGCAGCGAAGGCACCTCGATAAGCGGCAGCGGCGGCCGCAGGCGATGCAAGAGGAACAGGACCAGGCCCAGCGCCAGCCACCCCAGCGCTCCGGCAGCCAGCAGGGTCAGCGCAACAGCCCCCGTCGTCGCAGCGGCCCCAACACCGCCTCGCCGGTTTCCTGTTCGCTGGAAAGTCGCAGGTAGCCGATGCTGGCCCGCAGGCAGTAGCGCTCAAGGTGGGCGAACCAGGCGGAACGGTTGGCGCGGTAGGCGGTGATCGGATCGACCGATCCGTCCAGGGTCAGTTCGGCGCCGGACTCGGCGTCGACCAGTACGGCGGCGGCCGGAATGTCAGGGTCGCGGTCGAAGCGGCTCTGGACGTGCAGGACCCAGGTTTCGTGGCCGGCGGCGGCGAGGCTGGCCAGGGCGCGCTCGGCGCCGTCGTCGAGCAGGTCGGATATCAGCAGGCAGACTCCGTGCGGGCCGCCATAGTCGAGCAGGTGGCGAACCGCCATGGCCAGATCGGTGGTGCCGTGGGCATGTGATTCGGCCAGCTGCCGGGTCAGTTGACGGAATTGGCGACGGCTCGTAAGTTGCACCGGGGGAGTGGCCGAACCTTCGCGCAGGATGCTGAGCCGGACCTCGTCGCCCCCGGTCAGGGCCACGTAGCCGACGGCCGCCGCAAGGCCCGCCGCGAATCCCAGCTTGCCGTCCATCGAGCTGCTGCCGTCGAGCAGCAGCCAAACCACCAGGGCCTCCTCGGCCTCGCGGAGTTTTATCTGCAGCTGGTTCAACCGGGCGTAGATGTTCCAGTCCAGGTGTCGCCAGTCATCGCCGGGGGTGTATTCGCGGTAACCCGAGAACTCGATCGAGGACCCCATCAGTCGTGAAGCGCGGCTGCCCTGGCGGGTATTGTCGTGACGCCGCCGACTTACCAGGTTCAGGCGTTCGAGCTGGACCAGCAGGGCCGGCGGCAGGGAGCGCTCGGGATCGAACGAGGCCATTTGGCGACGGGATTCAGCCGGGGCGCGTCGCCATGGCGATCTCTTCCAGGACCTGGTCGGCGTCCAGTTCCTCGGCCTCGGCTTCGAACCCCAGGACCAGCCGGTGACGGAGCGCCGGCTGCACCTGGGCGCGAATGTCGTCCAGCGAGACCTGGGTCCGGCCGGCCCGCAGAGCCGCCACCTTGGCCCCCAGCACCAGCGCCTGGGCTCCGCGCGGCGAAGCGCCGTAACGCACGAATCGATTGGTCACCGCGGGGGCGTCGCGGCCGGGGTGCGTGGCGCTTACCAGATCCACCGCGTAGGCGGCCACGTGCGGGGCCAGGACGACGTCGCGTACCGTCGCCTGGGCGGCAATCAATTCCTTGCGGCCGGCGACCGGGGCCGGAGCGACCTGGACGCTCGTGGTCGTGCGGGCCAGGATCTCAACCACCTGGCCGGGACTGGGCATAGGGACCAGGATCTTGAACAGGAACCGGTCCAGCTGGGCTTCCGGCAACGGGTAGGTGCCTTCCATTTCAATCGGGTTCTGGGTGGCGAGCACGAAGAAGCACTCCGGCAGACGATGGGTCTGCGAGCCAACGGTGACCGAACCCTCGGCCATCGCCTCCAGCAGCGCCGACTGGGTCCTGGGGGTGGCGCGGTTCACCTCGTCGGCGAGGACCACCTCGGCAAAAAGTGGTCCGGGTTCGAAATTGAAGTGGTGCTGGCCGCCGGCGTCCTGGCGGACAAAGGTCGTTCCGGTGATATCGGCCGGCATCAGGTCGGGTGTGAACTGTACCCGGGAAAACTCCATCCCCAGGCATGCCGCCAGGGTACGCACGAGAAGGGTCTTGCCGAGTCCGGGTGCCCCTTCGAGCAGGCAGTGACCGTCGGCCAGCAGGGTCGTGAGCACCTGACCGACGACCTGGTCCTGCCCCACCAGGACGCGACCTATCTGATCGCGCAGGCGCTGCTCGAGGTCCAGCACTTTGGCCATTCGGGCCCCGGCGTCCTGGCTACTCATCGTCGGCGGCAAAGATGTAGGAGCGCAGCAGCTGATCGTTAGCAAATCCTGCCGGGGCGCGGGCGGCCGGGGCGGTCCGCGTGAAACCGAGCAGACCGGCCGAGGGGTTGCTGCCAGGCTCGGTTTCTATTCCCAGTTCCAGCGGTCGCGGTTGCAACCCGGCCGGATCGGACTCGGGTTTGAGCGGGACAAATTCGACCGTTCCATCCGTGTTGATGCGCTCGACCGATCCTTCGCCGGCCGCGCTATCGCCGCCGGCAACCGGAGAACCGGGGGATTCCGAAGCCGCTGGCTGCAGCGCCGGCGCACCACCGCCCAACTGCTCCTCAAGATCTTCCATGCGCTCGCGCAGTTCGGACTGGCTGGCCAGCTGCGACTGCGCGCTTTGCAGCGCCTCGCCGAGTTCGCCCAGCGCGTCGGCGGCCGAGCCCAACCGGTGCTCGGCAAGAGCATCGTGGGCGTCCTGCAGCGGACCGGCCACCAGTGGATCGTCGGCCATGTCCGTGAGCGCCCGTTCCAGGGTCGATTGCAGGCTCGCCCGCTCCTGGGCGGTCATTCCGCTCAAGCGGTCGCCGAGCTGGCCTAGTTCTGCGGCCGCGCCGGCGGCGTCACCGGAGGCCATGGCCCGGCCGGCGTCACGCGTCGCCGGGTCGTCGGCAAATGTGCGGGCCAGTTCGTCCAGGCCGGCCGCGCGAAATTCGGCGGCGGGATCGAGCGCGCCGGCAAGTTCGGCCCGCGCCGCGAGCAGGGCTTCGGACTGGGAAACGGCCCGGGCCGAATCGGGGGCACCGGCAGGGTCTATCCCGGGTGTGGCGGGCATTCCACGCTCGATCACGAGCGCGGCCGAGATTCCAACTAGGACCAGCGCCAGTCCCAGCCCGGCGACGCCGCCGCGATCGAGCCTCCAGCCGCCGACCGTGCGCGGCGCAATCCCCGGCGCGCGTTCAGCGGCCCGGCGGTGGAGTTCGGCGACCATGCCCGGTTCGGACCGCTTGACGGTCAGCGCGCTGGCCAGCAGATCGTCGAGCGAATTGGCCCGGTCAAGGCGGTGCGCCACCGTGACCGGGTCGGGGGTCGACAGGACCGGCGCCAGATTCCAGACCGCCCATCCTGCGCCGAGCACGAGCGACAGCATCGCCAACGGCCCGAGTTCAAGCTGCCGGAGCGCCAGCGCCAGCGCCGTCGCGGCGACTGGGACCGCCGTCACCCGGGGCAGGTTGGCCGCCACCTGGCGGCGCCGCAACCGACCCGCGGCCGATTCGAGCAGTCCTTGCAGAGCGGGATCGGGGGAGGCGGCCGGGGGCGTGGCCCGGGATCGGCCGCGGGACCATATCTCGGACAGTGCCCGGTGCAGGTTCATTCCCGACCCGCCGCCATCGACGGCTTGGCGGCTTGCCTGGCTGGTCTCACGCCAGCGGATCGCCGGCGGCCGACCGCGCCCGGGCGAGCCGCTGTTTTAGTTCATTTAGCAGGGTTGCGTGCTCGGCGCAATCGGCCAGATCGCTCAGCTCGTCCGGGTCGGCGACGACATTGAACAGTTGCCAGCGTTCGAACCCCCGGTATGCGATCCGGATCAACTTGTGGTCGCCAATCCGGATCATGCGCTGGTGTGGAGTATCCGGATCCTGGCTGCGGACCAGTTGCATGTTGCCGTAGATCTCCTCATGGATGACCGCCCGGTTGTCCTCGAAAGCCGGCCGCAGGCTCTGGAAATCTCCCTCCGACGCGTCCACGCCGGCCATTTCCAGGAGTGTGGGGTTCAGGTCGTGCTGGTAACAGAGCGATTCGCAACGCCTTCCGCGGCCGATCCCCGGTCCGCGCGCGATCAGCGGGATTCGGGCACTGTGGTCGTAGAGGTTCTGTTTGCCGAGCAATCCATGCTGGCCGACCGAAAGTCCGTGATCGGCGGTGTAGACGACCACTGTGTCCTCGGTCAGCGATTCGCGGTCGAGGGCATCCAGGATCCTGCCGATGCAATCGTCGAGGTGGGAAATCATGCCGTAGTACTCGGCGATGTGCCGCCGGATTTCGAATTCGCGGCGCGGGTGATCGGCCAGCACCTCGTCGCGAATATTTAGGATCCCGGTGTCGAAGGGGTGCTCGGTCATGTAGTTGGCCGGTAGTTCAATCTCGTCGGGAGGGTACTGCTCGCGCCAGTGGTCCGGCGGGGTGCGCGGGTCGTGGGGCGCGGTGAAGGCCACATACAAAAAGAATGGCCGTTCGCGGTCGCGCTGTTCAATGAACTCGATTGCCGAATCGGCCCAGATCTCCGACGAGAAGCCGTCGGCCTCGTAGCCATCCTCGGGGGGATACGCGCCGCTGGGATCGAAATCGTGCACAGGAACAGCGTCGTGGTCCGACATCCCACCGAACATGATGCGGGCGCCGCCCGCGAAACCGCGCGCGAATGCCTCGCGACCGTTGTGCCATTTGCCGATTCCGTGCGTCTGGTAGCCGGCCCGGCCCAGCAGTTCGGGCAGCAGTGGCAACTCGTCGCGGATCGGGTAGTAGGAAGGGTCTGACTGGCCCGGGGCAAATACATTGAACAGACCGGCCCCGGTCATCAGCATGGCCCGCGAAGGCATGCAAACCGCCCCGCTGGTGGAGCCCTGCAGATAGGCCTGGGTGAACTGGGTGCCGTCGGCCGCCAACCGGTCCATGTTCGGGGTCCGGACCTGGGAATGTCCAATCCCGCTCAGGCAATCGTGACGGTGGTCATCGGCGATCAGCACGACGATGTTGGGCTGGCTCGGCAATTCGCAAACTCCGTGACATACGTTTATTGATTGTCTCCGGTGCTTGGAAACCCTCGGCAGAATCTGCTCGAAAGAGCAGGCGCGGCCTGCAAAAAGGCGCTCGAAGATTGCATCCGAGATCGACCGGATCAATCCAACTGCAATTTCTTGCTCCGAGGTGTCGTTTCAACGCGGTCTGTTCAGGTGCCTGGATCCCCATCCACCGGTGGATCCATCGAAAGGACTGCGAGCAGCAGTTCGGCAACGGACCGACCGGGGAACTTTCGGCTTGGGCGAAAGTTTTTATGAACCTGGCGATACGCCGACGACGATCCGAGTTAAACCCCCGGGGAGTTCGCGGCTTTTGTTGCCCGGCAGGAGCATACCCCTGGTCAGGCGATCAATGACCGCATTTCGCCTGAATTAGAACCAGCCTGCAACCGGCACCATCATCTACCGCCAGTGCTCCAACGTCGAGCAGGCTGTAACGCTTTCCTCGGAATCCGACCGCAGATAGAACCGTAGAAAACAGGGCCAATGTTTCCCGAGATTGCTGGGATGTCCACGATCTTTGGAATCAAGAATTTGCAAGCTCATTGACCAATTGAAGACCGGCAATGACCTTTCCCGACCAATCTGGTTGGGGCCGCCGGAGGGGGTTAGTGCAGATCCGGAACAAGCAGACTGCCTCGCGCAATGACAATTCAGATTCCTCCCATCCACAGGTGTCGATCGCGGTGGCACGGAACTCGTCGTAGAAACGGCGTTGCGATGCGGCTGCGGTTTCTGGTGCGAACTTGGATGCCCAAAGCGCGTGGGCCAGGCAATTGCCCACATCCAACATGGGATCGCCGAGGCCGATATCCTCGAAATCCGCCAGTGCAATGCGCCCATCGGGGAGGACCACCATTTGATCGTCATACAGATCGTTGTGAGCTGTAGAGGTGGGCCTCCAATTCTCGACGAACGGTGTAAGTGAATTCACCGAATCTGACAGCAATTGACGCCCGAGATGGTTGTTGACCAAGGCAAATGAAATACCCCGGCGCGCCCTTGTATATGCCCCTTTCAAATCGAACTCCCGGGGTCTGACTGGTGACTCCAGTACCGGCAGATTCCACAGGCTGGCCAGCAAATCGAGTAATTCATCGGAGCTAGGCAACTCGCCCGATCGAATGTTCTTCCTCAAGTTCTTGCCAGGAATCTCGGAAATCCAAATCACGCCACCCTCTTTCCAAACGCCAGCGATTCGGGGCAAGACGAAATCGGAATGCGAACCAAGCCTGGATGCACCAAGCAACCGGGGAACTGATCTGGGGCGCACGGCCCGGGCATAGAAGCGGACTCTGCCCGATCTGTGTTTGAGCACCGCGCGATTGGATGGCCGGTACCGCACTACCGAGACGTGGATACGCCGGCGCGGAATGTTGAAAACATGCTTGTTGACTAGGTTTAGCGCCGCGGAGGAGTCGGCGGCCTGGAAGAGGCCCGGCAAGTACCGATCATTCGGGTAGATGCACACAATCGGCGCCCGATTGTTTCGCAAATCGATTGAAAAATGACACGGTGAATTGAGTGAACTTTCGGCGTATTCGATGGTGTAACTTGCGATAGCCGCAATACCGGGAGCATGACTGAGCTGCCTCATCGAGATTGAAATAGGGTCTGCTTCGACCTTGGGCAATTTGATGTGAATCTGATCCCAAACCCAACCCGCGTCAAATAAATTGCTCAACCCCACCAGCCCGGCATCATTCGGAAAACTCAATTGCGGCAAGAGCGGAACTGCCGTGCCGGACTGAACGCTAACTGCTGACACCGCTCTGAGTTTCAGAGTCATCAGATCCATCGATATCAGTGGGAATCGGCGTTTCTATCCCGTCCGAATCGGTCCCGTCGTTGTCGGTGTAGGGGGCGTTGGCGCTGGTCTGGAAGCCGTCCGAATCGGTCCCGTCGTTGTCGGTGTAGGGGGCGTTGGCGCTGGTCTGGAAGCCGTCCGAATCGGTCCCGTCGTTGTCGGTGTAGGGGGCGTTGGCGCTGGTCTGGA
>CAYXKQ010000035.1:5524-12526 GCA_964465715.1 uncultured Chloroflexota bacterium | reverse complement strand
CTTCGGTGGAGAGCGTGCTCAGCGTCTCGGCGATTCCCAGGCCCTCGGCCGGGTTCGTCTGGATCCGATCCTCTTGCAGCCGCGGGTAGAGCTCCTGCCAGGAACTGGCTCCCGCAATCACATTGACGTAGTGCTCGTTGCGCCCGCCCCAGGACGAGGACACGTACCCCATGCGCACCGTCTGGTCGGCCAGGTAGTTGGCCGAGAGTTCGATCTGGTCGGAGGAGATCGATCCCGCCGAATCGAGGATCTCGCGCTGCTGGTCATTGAGCGGAGGCAGGGATTCGTCCGGGCCGCTCCCGCAGGCCGCCAGCAGGGCGGCGAAAGCTCCGGCGGCGCCTAGTAGCCGCCGCCGCGGCAGAAGTCGGGGTTGCTTAGCCAATTCCATCGGGCCGGTAGATCAATTCCGATTGGTCGGGGGCTTCGAATTTGAGTGTTGCCGGATCATCCCTATATGACCAGATCTCGCCCCCAATTGCAAGTATGTAGACCGTTCGGTCGTTGCCGAAATCGGGCGACAGCGCGACCTGCAGCACCGACCGGTTGGCCAACCCATCATTTATCGCATGCCAGGTGCCCCCGCCGTCGCCGGAGCGGCGCACGCCGGAGCTGGTGGCGGCGAACAGCAGCGGTTCCTCGGCATAATCCGGCGCGATCGCCAGATCAAGGACCGATGTGTTCTTGTGCGCGGGCCGCGATCCCGACCAGACGTTGCGGAATCGCCGCGCGGGGGTGAATACCTGGTTGTGGGCCGCGAACGACCAGGACCGTCGTTCAACCGCGTCGAAGTTATCAGGGATTACAACGCTGGCCCATTCGGCGTGGGTGCGGTGGCGAACCACGCGGCGCCAGCTCGTGCCGGCGTTTTCGGTCAGCGAAACCACCACGCGCCCGACCCCATACGAGGCCACGACGATGACCTCGTCGCTGGCAAAGTCCGGCGAAAACTGCACGTCGAGGACCGTGTCCCCGCGGAAATCATGGTCCACGCGCGCCAGTTCGGCGCCGTTGTCGCAGCTCAGCCAGGCCTTGCCCTCGACCCCGCCGGCAAATACCGCGAAGGTCCCATCAACGGCCGCTGAGACGGCCACGCAGCGCAGCTCGCACTCCTCTACCTGGTCGGAACGATGCCAGCTGTCGCCGCCGTCCACGGTCGACAACAGTCCGACCGCGGTCGCCGCGAACGCGCGTCCGTCGGCGGCAAACAGTGGTGAAGGCGCGATCTGGAACACCGGAATTCCCTCGGTGCCGGGGGCCGCTTCCGACCATCCGCGACCACCGTCCGCGGACCGGAAGAGGCCTCCTTGGGAACCGCCCGCGAACATCACGGGGCGGGTACCGAACTCGGGCACCATCGTAAAGCTCAACCAGTTCTGGCTAGGGATCCCGGCGGCCGAATCAGTCCAGGTTAGGCCCCCATCGTCAGAACGGGCCAAACCGTTGCCGTAGGTTCCGGCCAGCAGCAGCGTGTTGCCCGCCGGTTCGGCCAGCGCCAGCAGCGCCAGTACCGGAGCCGAATCCGCCGGATCGGAGAGTTTTTCGAAGCTCTCGCCGGCGTCCTGGGAGCGGTAGACGGCCCCGTTGCCGGCACCGGCGTAAACGGTGGAATCGGATGCAAAACGCGGCGAGACGGCCAGCGCGTTGATGGATTCGTCCTCAACGCCCGCCGAACGGGCCAGGCGGCGGCCGCCGTCATGGCTGTACCAGACGCCGCGCTCCTCGTCGCCCAGGAATATGGCCGCCTCGGGCCGCCCAACGGGGGCGCAGCCGATCACCTGGATATTTGAGGGGGCGTCATCACCTTCGACTCCGGCCGCAATCCAATTGCGACCGCCGTCGGAAGAGCGGAATAATCCATGGCCGGCGACCGCGCAGTAGGCGCGTTGATCGGAAGCAAAGTCCGGCGAATAGGCAATCGCCAGAACCTCGCCGCCATCTTCGTTCCGGGGCAATCCGGCGTTGGCGGCGTTCCAGGTCTTGGCGGCGTTGTCGGTGCGGAACACGCCATCGGTGAGCGTTGCGGTCAGGGCGGCGCGGTCGCGGGCAAAATCCGGCGAGACGGCAAAGGCGGCAATCTCGGGGTTTACCCCCCAGAACCCGAGCCGGCGCCAATTCACGCCGCCAAACGACATGAATCCCCCGACTCCAGCGGCGGCGGCGAACAACCGCGGCGAGGATCCCGGTTCCGAGGCGATCGCCAGGTTCTGAATGAACGGACTCTGCAAGCCCTCGTTGGAAACCGCCCAGGTGCGTCCGTTGTCGGTCGAGCGGTAGACACCCGACATGGTGCCGGCGTAAAGGACCCGTTCGGCGCTGCTGCCGGGGGCAGCCACGATCGCCGAAACGGTACCGCCACTCTTGCCGCCAACGCGCTGCCAGGTGTTGGCGGGTGCGGTGATAAGTTCGCTAGCCATGGGCAATTCCGGTGCTCGCCGCGGGAAGTTTGATGACCCTTGGGGTGATCCGGCTACCGGCGCGTAGGTTGGGGCGCCGTCGCAGGCAGGGCACTCTCAATCACGGGTCAATTATCGGACGTTCGCGCAATTTTCCGGCGCGCCGCCCACTCTGGTCGTGATACCGCCCGATCGCCCCGGCCGGCAATCGCAGGGTCGGGGCTGGCGATGGAGCCGAACCTCTAGGCGAGGATCCTAATCGTGTCGCCCGCCACGATTACGTCGGGGTCCACGATTCCCGGGTTAGCCCGCAGCAGATCCTCAAGATTCACCGAGTAGCGGCTGGCGATTTCGTCCAGCGTCTCGCCCGGTTGCACCACATGCTCAAACGCCGCGCGCGATCGGTCCGGGGCCGCGGCCGACGGGCCGGCCGGCGTCAGCAGGCGAGGCATTTGCTCCCCGGGGGCGACCGTCGGTAGGGGTCCAAAGTCCGGGGCCGACGCCGACCGATCGGGTTCCTGCCGGACCAGGATCGCCGCCGAGTTGTGGGCCGCGTTCTCGTACACGCCGGTCTGCCACTCAAGCGCCAGATAAGCCACCGTGGCGGCGGCGGCCAGGATCACCAGCCGGGCCAGGGACACCCAGTCGAACCGGCCGGCGGCCACGATCGCGTCGCCGGTCACCGGGTGCCAGCGAAGGCGGCCGCCAACCATTTGCGGAGAGACTATCGCGGCTTGGTCTTCTTCGCTCAAGGTTCCCCCAGGACCAGCAGCAGATCGTTCACGTTCGTGTGAGTCGGACCGGTGATGACGAGATCGCCGCTGGCGCGCAGATACGAATATGCGTCATTGTCCATCAGGTGGCGCGAGGCATCCAGCCCGGCCCGTGTCCCGCGCCGGATGGTGCCCCCGTCGGCGATCGCTCCGGCGGCGTCGGTTGGGCCATCGGTTCCGTCGGTCCCTGCGGCCAAGACCGTCAGCCGCGGTTCCCCGACCAGCGCACGGGCGGCCCGCAACGCCATTTGTTGACAGCGCCCGCCGCGACCCTGACCGCGAACGCGAACCACCGTCTCGCCACCATAAACCAGGCAGAACGGGCGATCGGCCCGGACCAGCTCCTCCCGGCCGGCGCGGACCAAACGCTCGGCCGCCGCTTCAGCCCCTCCGGTAACCGCCAGATCGCAGATCCGGGATTGGATGCTGAGGGAGTCGGCGTGGCTCAATGCCGCCCGGGCCGCGGTCTGCAGGTTGGCCACTACGCGATGACGAATCCGCGCGAAGGCCGGATCGCCGGTTTTTGGCGTTTCGGCCAGTCCGCCGTCGCGGCCACGCGCCAGAGTCTCCGCGACCGTCGCCGGCAGGCTCTTCCAGAGCTCGAATCCGTCGACCGTCGCCGATGCGTCCTGCCAGGTCGAACGATCGGGAAAGAACGGCCCCGAGGCGATGGTTGAAAGATCGTCGCCGAGAACGTCTGATATAGCCAGCACCAGTACGTCGCGGCCTGCCGCGGCCTGGGCCAGGCGGCCGCCGTGGGTGGCCGACAGGTGCTTGCGGACCGCATTCAGCTGGCCGATGTCGGCCCCGGCCCGCAACAACAGGTCGGTAGTCCGGGCCAGGTCGGCAAGACCGACGGGCGGCAGCGGATCGATCGTCAGCGCCGAACCGCCACCGGAAAAAAGGGCCAGGATCTGGGCGTCGCGCGGGGCCGAAGCGATGGCCTCCGCGATCCGGCGGCCGTTGCGCTGCGCGCGCTCATCGGGCACCGGGTGGGCCGCTTCCAGCAATTCGATCCGATCCAGCGGCTGGATGTGCCCGTCCTTGACCGCCACCACCCCGGCGGCAATCCTCGGCCCGAGCCGGGATTCGGCCTGCGCCGCCATCGCCGCGGCGGCCTTGCCCGCACCCACGACCACGATCTGCCGTCCGGTTCGATCCGGGTCGATAACAGCCGGTTCCAGTTCCGCCGCCAGGCACCTTTCCGGGCGCGCCGCCGCGATCCCGGCAGCGACTATAGCCAATCCGTCCCGGCGTCGCTGGCAGGGTCCCCAGCGCGGGGACTTGGTCGGCAGGCCCCGCCGCCTAACGCTGCAGGATGGCGGGCCGTGACACCGGTCCGCCGGACGGCTCTATCACCGGCCAGTCGCCGGTCTCGGTGATCACTTCGACGACGGGGCCGTCGGGTCCGTCGCTGACGATCACGGTGTCCTCGCTCTTCACCCCGGCGATCGACGGATTCCAGGCGAACGAACACCCGCCGCCGATCTCCATGTCAACCCCGGTGCCGGCGAAGAACTCGCGCGACCCGTATCCGGCCGGACCGCCCTGGTGGTGCTCGCGCCATTCGCCGGCAAAACCCTGGGCAGCGTATTCGGCCCGGCCGGCCGAGAAAGCATCGGACACGCGGTTGCCCGGCCGGCTGGCGGCAATGAAGGCCGCGTCAACGCTGGCGCAGGCCAGCGCCCGGGCCGTAAGCCCCGGGTCGATCGGGCCGAAATGGACCAGTCGGGTGATCGAACACCAGAGGCCGTCCCGCAGCGCGCAGGAGATCAGCATCAGGTAGCGCTCGATCGTCTTGTTGACCGGTAGCGGGTGGCGGTGGCGGCGGATCCGCTCGTCGGAGGCCACCAGCAGCACCGGGGCCACGATACCGGTGCGGTTGAGTTTTTCCTGCAGCAGCGCTGCGGCCTCGAATTCACTCTGGCCCGGACTGATCTCTCGGGCGGTGGCCTCAACCGCGGCGGCGGTGTCGGAGCCGAGGGCTCGATACCGGGCGATATCTTCGCGGCCAAGCCGAGAGCGCAGCTCGGAAACCGCCCGCTGGGCATCTACCGCACCGGGGAACGGCAGGTCGCTGGCCAGGCGCGAATCGCCGGTCAGGCCGCGCACCGCCGGTTCGGGATCGGCGAAGAATTCGGTCCACGGGACGGATTCAACCGCGATCCCGAGTCCCGGCAGTTCTTCTTCCGCGAGTCGCGGCAGTTCGATGTTGGCGGCCAGCAGATGGACGCTCTGCGGCGAAACCAGAATCAGCCCCACCCCGCGCGGGTCCCCGCCCACGATGTAGGAACGTCCGCCCCCGCTGAGCCAGGCAAACGACCCGGGTGACTGCAGCAGCAGCCAGTCCCAACCGTGCGCGTCCATCAAGCTCCGCACGGCGCCCAGCTTCGCTTCGAACTCAGCTGTGCGGGGGCGCATTGGCGACCTGCTCTCCGATTTCGCGGCGGACTTCGGTTACGTTGCGGACCAGGTGGAGGCGGTTTAGTAGCTGCGTGAGTTCGCCGATGCTGTTCAGGGCCACCACGATCCGGACCCGGGCGATTCCTCCACGGTCGGTCAGCACCTCGGCCGATTCGATGTTGTGCCCCTCCTCGGCCACTACCGTGGCGATATCGCGCAGCAGGCCTTCGCGGTCTTCGGCAACGGCCAGGATACGAGCCGGGAATGAACGCGAATCGGCCTGTTTCCAGCGGACCTCAACCAGGCGGCCCTGATCAAGCGACTTGACCACGTTTACGCATCCCGCCCGGTGCACCGTGACCCCGTGACCGCGGGTCACGTAACCGACTATCGCATCACCCGGCAGTGGTCCGCAGCAGGCCCCCAGCCGGGTCAGGGCGTTGTCTATCCCGCCGACCGCGACTCCGCCCTCGACGTCGCGCGATGGGGCCGATTCGGGAATCAGTACGGTGGGCGCGGCGTTCTCCAGGCCAAGCCGGTTCACGACCTGAGTCGCCGTCACCGCGCCGTAACCCACGCCCATCAAAAGCCCCGGCACGTCCGGGTAGGAGAGTCGCCGGGCAGCCTTGAGCAGGATTACCTCGCCGATCGCCGACAGCGGCCCGTGGCCGATCCGGTTAAGCTCCCGCTCCAGGAGCCGCCGTCCATGGGCTTCGTTCTCGGCCCGGGTCTGGTGCTTGAACCATTGCCGGATCTTGTTGCGGGCGCTGCCCGTGGCCACGATCGAGAGCCAGTCACGGCTCGGGCCCTTGCTGGCCTTGTTGGTCTGGATCTCGACCGTGTCGCCGGTCGAGAGCTCGTAGCGCAGCGGCACCCGGCGGCCGTTTACCTGGGCGCCCACGCAGCGATGCCCGACCTCGGTATGGATGCGGTAGGCAAAGTCCAGCGGAGTCGAGCCGCGCGGCAGGTCGATCACGTCGCCGTTGGGGGTGAACACGAACAGCTGGTCGGCGAACACGTCGGTCTTGAGCATGTCGATCAGCGGTTCGGCCGATTCGAGGTCGTCCTGCCATTCGAGCACCTGGCGGATCCAGGCCAGTTTTTCGTCAAAACTCTCCGGGTTGACCCTTCCTTCCTTGTATCGCCAGTGGGCGGCCACCCCGTATTCGGCTTCCCGATGCATCTGCTCGGTCCGGATCTGCACTTCGAAGCGTTGCCGGCCGGGCCCGAGCACCGCGGTATGCAGGGACTGGTAGCGGTTGGACTTGGGCGAGGAGATGTAATCGTCGAATTGCCCCGCGATCGCACGCCAGTTGGAATGGACCACCGCCAGGGCGCGGTAGCACTCCTCGACCGTGCGCACGATTACCCGGACCGCGATAAGGTCGTGGATTTGTTCGAAATCGACGCCCTTGCGGCGCATCTTCCGATAT
>CAYXKQ010000035.1:0-5514 GCA_964465715.1 uncultured Chloroflexota bacterium | reverse complement strand
TATATGGAGTAAATGTGCTTGGCGCGCCCCGAAAGTTGGGCCGGCAGGTCCGCATCGCCAAGGTGCCTGCCGAGCGTTTCGACGACCTCGTTGACCAGCGTCTCGCGCTGCCCGCGGCGCATCTCCAGCATTCCGGCGATCTTGGCGTACTCGGTCGGGTCATACTGCCGGAACGCCTCGTCCTCAAGCTGCCAGCGCCAGGTCCACATTCCGAGCCGACCGGCCAACGGCGCGTAGAGTTCGAGGGTTTCCTCGCAGACATGGCGAATCTGGGCCGGACCCAGCGCCGAAACGGTCCGGATGTTGTGCAGGCGGTCGGCGAGCTTTACGATCACTACCCTGATGTCGCGCGCCATCGCCAGGAACATCTTGCGCATCGTCAGCGCCCGCTCGCCCTCGATGTGATCAAGGTCCAGGCGGGTCAGTTTGGTCACGCCGTCGACTAGCTCGGCGACCTCCCGGCCGAACTTATTGCGGATGAGGGCCGATTCGATTCCGCAGTCCTCCTGCACATCGTGCAGCAAACCGGCGACGACGGTATCCACGTCCATACGCAGCTCGGCCAGCAGCATCGACACCGCCAGCGGATGCGAGACATAGGGGTCGCCGGAGCGGCGCAACTGCCCGGCGTGGGCCCGGGCGGCGAAATCATAAGCGCGCTTGATCTTGGCCAGGTTGGCGGCCCGGTTGTCGGCCAGGTACTCGGAAACCGCGTCAAGCAACGGCTCCGGGGACGGGTCCGGATCGGCGCGGGCGACGGTGACGCCACCCGGCCCGCGGCTCTCGGCGCTCATGCCGGTCGCAAGTCCTCCACTATGACGACAACCCCAGCATATCCGGGGCGCGGGCGTGAGATTTCGCCAATTATGTCGACAATCGAACCCGGCGCGATCTCGGATCGGTGCGCGCCGCCGCTGAACCAGACGATGTCGGCCTGCGGGCAATCCCGCAGGCTTATGCGCAGATGGCGGCCGCCTGAAAAGCCAGATACCCGGTCCACGATCGCCCGCATCAGGCGACAGCGTGGCGCCGGGAAGCCGCGCCCGAATGGCTCCAGTGGCAGCAGCGCTTCCAGCAATTCAGGATCTAGGCCGGAGGGCGCCAGTGAGAAATCGTAGCCGAGCGGGACCGGCAACCATGGATCGGTCCGGCCGGCCCAGAACTGCCCGATTACCTGCGCCAGCTGATCAACCTGCTCCGGCGCGATCGTGAAACCGCAGGCCTGCGGATGCCCGCCGAGTTGAAGCGGGACTGGCGAAAGACGCTGCAATGGGGCCATTGCATCGTATCCATTAGGAGTGCGTCCCGATCCCCGCACCACCTCTCCGGCCGGGGCGCACAGGTAAACCGGAGCGTTGCGCTGCGCGCATAGCCGGGTCGCGGCGGCCGATATCACTCCAGGATGAAACCGATCGTCGAACCTGAAAACCGGACCCTGGGACCCCAGCGTTGGTCGCAGAATAGCCTCCACCTGTTCGGACAATTTCCGCCGCCTCCGCCCAAGGTTCACCAGTTCTGAGGCCAGCGGACGGGCCGCGGCAAGTTCCGGGCTGGCCAGCAACCGCGTCGCCAGCGCCGGGTCGCCAATCCTGCCGGCGCTGTTGATCAAGGGGGCGATCCTGAAGGCGACGTCACGAGCGTTGGGCGTCGAACCGATCCGCGCGGCTTTCAGAAGGGCTTCGATTCCCGGTCGCGGCGACCGGGCGATTGCCTCCAACCCCTGGCTCACGAACCAACGATTTTCCCCGGTCAGGGGCATCGCGTCGGCCACGGTGGCGATTGCGGCAAGATCGATCAGATCCGTGTCGTCGCCCCCACCACCCAGCCAGCCGATTGCCTGGGCCAGTTTGAAGGCGAGGGCGCCGGCGCAGAACCGGTCCGGAAGATTGGCTGCCAGCGGATTTACGGCCGCAACCACGTTGGCGAGCGGTTCCTCCAAAACGTGGTGGTCGACCACGATCACGTCCATCCCCAGGCTGACCGCGAGATCGATCTCGGGTTGGGCGTTCGCGCCCAGATCCAGCGCCAGGAGCAATCGGCCACCGCTTTCGGCCAGGTGCCGCACGCCGCGTGGGTTCAGCCCATAACCATCGCGCAGCCGGTCCGGAAAGTGCAGCAACGGCTGCAGACCCTGTCGCTCGAAAAGCACCGCCAATAGGGCAGCCGCGCACATGCCGTCGCAGTCAAAGTCGGCATAGATTGCAAGCCGTTCGCCGCGTTCGATCGACAGCAGCAGGCGTTCGGCAGCATCCTTTAGACCCGGAATCATGAAGGGATTGCTGCTCGCGCAATCGAATAACTCCTCGGCCGGTGGTTGATCGGCGCAGTAACCTCGACCGGCCAGCACGGCCGCGCGCACCGCCGGCGGGTCGGCCAGGCAGTCCATTGCGCCGGGGTGCGTCGGCTCCCAGAGACGCCCGTCGATCCCGCGAACGCCGTCGGTCCCGATCAATCCAGCAGCTCCTCGAGCAGGTCCACGACCCGTTCGGCGACCTCGGATTTGGGCGCGGGGCCGATCCGGTCCCAGAGCCCGCGGCGGTCGTAAATCGTTACCGTGTTGCGGCCGAAACCGAAACCCGCGTTCTCGTCCGCCAGATCGTTGGCGACGATCGCATCGAGCAACTTTTGCTCGATCTTTTGCCTGGCATTGCCGCCCGGATCGCCGACCGACAGCGAGAAGCCGATGCGGATCCGCGCCCGGCAGGCCGATCTGACGATGTCCCGGGTCGGCTCCAGGTCGATGCACAAACCCTCCCGGCGCCGCAGCTTGCCCGCGAATCGCTCGCGCGGCCGGAAGTCCCCCACCGCGGCGCACATCACCAGCGCGTCGGCGCCATCGGTCTGATCGGCCACGGCCGCCGCCAGGGCGTCACCGTCGCCGGCCGCCACATAATCCATGCCGGCCGGAACCCGCGTGCGCAGGTGCGAGCCAATCAGGGTCACCGCTGCACCCCGGTCCCGCGCCGCCTCGGCCAGGGCCGTTCCCTGGGTCCCGGTCGATGGATTGCTCAGGAACCGCACTGCATCGATCGCTTCGCGGGTGGCGCCGGCGGTGACCACCACCCGGCGCCCGCGCAAGGCGCCATCGGCCCCCAGCGCGCGGCGCAGGTGGTCGACCAGCTCCTCGGGTTCGGGCAGCCTGC
Source organism: uncultured Chloroflexota bacterium (assembly GCA_964465715.1). Taxonomy (GTDB): domain Bacteria; phylum Chloroflexota; class UBA11872; order UBA11872; family VXNJ01; genus VXNJ01. The sequence goes on along the minus strand of CAYXKQ010000035.1, from coordinate 2,371 downwards.
CGGGTCCGCCGCGCCCTGAGGCGTGCCGCCCGACGGCCGGCTCCACCACCTGCTTACCGGCCGCGGCCAGCCTCGCCAGCGCTTCGCGCACCGGCGGACTGGACAGCATGTTCTCTTCCATGGCCGGCGCCAACAGAATTGGACCGCGCACCGACAGCAGGGCCGCGGTGAGGATGTTTGAGGCCCGCCCGGCGGCGATCTGGGACAGGCTCTCGGCCGTCGCCGGCGCCACCAGCGCCGCATCGGCCGCCAAACCTAGCTCCACGTGGGCTATGGCCCCTTCGTCGGTCATCGCCCCGATCTCACCGAAAGCACGCCGACCGGTCAGTCCCGCGAACGTGGCCAAGCCGACGAACTTCTGCGCCGACGGCGTCAGAAGGGCGTCCACGCCGGCTCCCGCGCGGGTGAGCATGCTGGCCAGTGAAGCCGACTTGTAGGCGGATATTGATCCGGTGACGCCGAGCAGAATGCGACGGCCCGCCAGCACCCGTACCGTCACGCCCGATCCGCCCCGGCGAGCGCGATCCCGCGCAGGGTCAGGTCCGGGTCAATGCGTTCGAGCTCGGGCACGTCTTCGGCAACCAGGGCGCAATTGCCGCCGGTACCGACCACCGTCGCTACCGGACCGACCTCCTCCTTCAGCCGGGCCAAAAGTTCGCGAACCAGGCCCACGAAACCCCAGTAGGCACCCGATTGCATGCAGGCCTCGGTGTCCAGTCCCAGTACGTTGGCGGGGCGGGCGAAGCGAACCGGCGGCAGCAATTGCGCCGCGGCGGCCAGCGCGGCCACGCTTACCCGGGGCCCGGGGGCAATGACTCCACCGCCGTAATTGCCGTCAGCGGCCACGAAATCGAGCGTAGTGGCCGTGCCGACATCGACTACGATCGCCGGGGCGGCATGCAGACGCGCGCAGGCAAGGCAGTTAAGCAGGCGGTCGATTCCGACCCGCTGCGGCTCCCGCACAAGCGCCCGTACCCCGGGCAGGGCCGTCCCCTCAAGGAGGGACACCGAGCCGCAAAAGGACGAAACCGCCGCCGCCAACGGTTCGGTGTGACTGGGCGCAACCGAAGCGATCAGGCAGCGTCCGAATTCCGGAACTGCATCGCGTACCCCGCCCAGCCATTGCCCCCAGGATTCAGGGTCCGCATCGCCGTCGATGTCGATCTGCCAGCGGCGTACCAGGCGGTCTCCGGAAAATGCCCCCAGGCTGACCGCGCTGTTGCCAAGATCGATCGCCAGCAGCACGCCTGGTCAGCCTCCGCCGGATCGGGCCGGCGGGGGTGCGGAGGCGCGGACCACGGGGGTCGGTTCTCTTGGGAAACTCACCGAGGCGAAAATCGTTGTCCTGACCCGGCCGGGGTGGCGGAACGGCAGACGCAGCGGACTTAAAATCCGCTGGGCCATTGGCCCGTGCGGGTTCAAATCCCGCCCCCGGTACCGTTTCAGGCGGTACCCGCTTCCAGGCGCCGACGCTGGCGGGCAGTCAATCGCCAACGGGTCGCCGCGATCAGGTCATCGACGCGCTCTCTCCGATCGGTCTTGGGGATTGCGGTTACCCCGCCCTCGCCGATCGCCCAGTTGAGCAGAACCTGGGCAGGCGATCGTCCGACCTCTGCGGCGATCGATTCGACTTCGGTTTTCGCCGCCCCCAGCTCGAAACGCGCCAGCGGCCGGTAGGCGATCACCAGGACGCCGTTGTCGCGGCACCAGGCGACCGTTTCGCGCTCCATTTGGCGGTCGATCAGGTTGTAGCGGACCTGGTTGGAGACCAGCGGAATGTCGCCCAACGCCGACTGGGCCGCCTGCATTTGCTCGACCGAAAAATTGCTGACCCCGACGTAACGCACCAGGCCTTCCTCGACCAGGTGCCGCATGCCCCGCATGGTCTCGTTGATCGGAATCTGCGGATTGGGCCAATGGACCTGATAGAGGTCGATCGCCGAAACCCTGAGTCGCTCGATAGACCGCAGGCAGCAGCGGATGACGTCGGCCAGCCGCAGGTTCTCCGGCGAGACCTTGGTGGCCAGGAACACCCTGTCGCGCACCGGGGCGATCTCGGACCCGACCAGGTCCTCGTTGCCGTAGGACTCGGCCGTGTCGATGAAACCGCAACCCTGCTCGGTCGCCCGCACCAACACGCCCGCCCCGCCCCGGTATAGCCAGGTACCGAATCCGATCGCCGGCAACTCGTCGATTCCGCCCTTGAGCGGAATCTTGGCGATCGCGCTGCCGGTCACCGGAGATTCGTCAGGCCGCGGCCGCGTCCGGGCGCACCGCTTCGGACCGGCGATCGAGAAAGCTGTCAATCAGGGCCGCCAGCTGACTCGGGAATTCGCGTTGGATCACGTGCCCGCAGTGCTCGAGTTCCACC